>WTJQ01000544.1 GCA_011524785.1 Planctomycetota bacterium
GTGCAGTACGGCAGTGAGCTCCTCACCGAGGACCTCTTCGACCGCTTCCGAGACGCCGCCGCGTGTGATCGCATGGCCCGTCTCCACCCGGAGGCTGACGAATCCGAAGTGCTGGCTGGGCTTTCCGGCCGTATCGAAGTCGTTCTTCTCGGGGCTCCCGGTCACCCAGGTCAGCAGCCGCGTTGCCAGGCTCCAGAACTCCTGGACCTGAGCCTGGCTCGCGCCCTCCAGCGCCCGCCTGGCGGCCATCCCCGTGCGCTCCCGGGACCTGCGGTCCTTGCGATCTCGGCCGCCCTCTCCTGCCTCCCACCGCGAGCGGAGCTGACCGAGCGCCAGGCGCTGTTCGGTGTCCATCGTGGAGACCACGCGGGCAAGACCCTGCGCAACGACCCCTCCCAGGCGGGCCTCCTCCTGTCCGAAGGTCGACCCGAGCTCGATCAACTCACGCGCCTCTGGTTCCTCGCCCTCGTCGAGCATGCCCTCGAGCAGGTCGTTCATGCGTTCCCGTGCGACCCGGACCCGTTCGATGGAGGCTTCCTGCGCGCGGTTGAGCTCAAGCAGCGTCGCGACCTGCTCCGGCTGCAGGAGATCGACGACAGCACCGCCGAGGCCAGCGCGATCCACCGTGTGGCCCGAGCTGATGCGGAAATGCACGAAGCCGAAGTAGTTCGCCAGCCGACCAACGGAGACGTAGTCGTTCTCGTCCTCCGTCCCTGTCAGCCAAGTGAGGCACCGGGTCAGAACGGCGTTGCGTTCCTTGCGAGGAGTCACGGCCAACCGACCCCGTCCGGAGCCTCCTTCGAGGTCCTGGGCACCGAGCCCTGGGGCCGCGAGGGCGATCGACATGAAGAGGCAGCTCACGCTTCGCATGAGTCGACTCGTAACGCACGGCGCCTCTGCGTCTCGACCGCATCGCTCCCGATGGAGCAACCGGTGGTTGGCCTGTTGGCAGCTGGCTGCCTACTGGAACGTGATCGCCAGGCCGTCGGTGAAGTTCGAGGTGGCGCCCTGGTCGCGGAACCAGGTCTGGAAGCGCCAGGTCTCTCCGACCGACGGTGCCTGGACCCCCGTCACGGGCCAACCGCCCGTCAGGTCGAGGGCGAGGCTGAAGGTGCCGGCCGCGCCCGAGTTCTGGATCTGGCCCGGGCCCGAGAAGCGTCCGATCTGACCCGTGACGCAGAGGACGCCCGAGCCCACCAGGACGATGCCCGGCGTGGTACTCGTGACGAACAGCCCGAACTGACCGGGAGGGAGCTGGGACGCGGTCAGGGTCAGGTCGTTGAGCGCGAGCAGCGGCGAGCCCTGCGCTTCGAGGCGAGCGGGGAGCCCAGTGGAGTTCGGGACGGCGGGCGAGCAGTAGCGGTCGCCGACGTCGGACGAGGTCGTGTAGCCGAAGTCCTGCCCGGCGAGCGTCGCGTCGCAGTCGAGGTCGAAGCTGATGATGCCCGCGGTGCCGATGCCGTCGCTGTCGTAGGTGGCTGCTGCTCCTGCGGGGAGGGTGGTCGGATCGACGCGCACCGCGTGGACGCCCGCCATCGTGCCGCTCAGGGCATAGCCCCCGAGGAAGTCGGTCGTGGCCTCGTCCAGCACGGTGCCGCGCTGCGGGTCGACGAGCTCGACCCGCACGCCGGCGAGCCCCGGCTCACCCTGCCACTGGCCGTTGCCGTCCTGGTCGTCGAAGACGTTGCCCGTGACGGTGCCGGTCCGGCGGGTGAACCGCCACTCGTCCGTGCGCAGGCTGATCGGGGCCCCCGCCTGGCTGAAGAGCGCGATGACGACGTTGACGAGCCGCCCGTTGCCGCCGGAGGCGACGGAGTCCGCATCGAGCACCCCGTTACCGCCCCACATGTAGCTGTTGTCGTCGACGAAGTCCGTCAGGGGGATGGCGAGGTGCTGCCACCCGCCTCCCGCGACAAGGTCGGAGCCCAGCCCCCCGATCGTGAGCACGGTCTGGAACTCGTCGTCGCTGCCGTCGGGGCTCGCCGGGATGACGTCGTCCCCGTTGTCGTCCTCCTGGAGGTTGAGCTCGAGCGTCCCGGCCGACCCCGCGTCGGGGCGGACCCACAGCTCGAAGTGGGTCGCGTCCCCGAGGCTCATGCGCTCGGTGCGCCCGAAGCCGCCCATGAACCCGGCGTTGCCCGCCGAGTCGAAGGAGGCCGCCAGGGACGCGGTCCCGCCCCCGTACGGCGGGAGCTCGTTGGTGTCGCCCGCCAGGGTGCCGCCCCCGTTGGAGCCGCTGAAGACGAACCAGTCGTTGCCGAGCGGGTCGGCATGGTCCATGTCGTCGAAGGGCAGCTCGCACCCGGGGGTGCCCGTGCCCTCCTGGTAGACGCGCACCCAGTCGATCTCCATCACCTGGGGGAACTGGGTCGAGCCGTTGGGGTTGCCGGGCCAGTTGCCGCCCACGGCGACGTTGAGGAGCAGGTGGAAGGGGCGATCGAACGGCGCCGGGTAGGGCCCCCCACTCGACCACCACGAGTTCTGGGTCGCGTAGTGCAGGTCGTCCACGTACCAGCGGATCTCGGTGGGCTCCCACTCGATCGCGAAGGTGTGGAAGGCGTCGCTGAAGTCGCCGCTCGGGAGCGCGTAGCTGGCCCCGGAGGAGGTGTTGTTCGGGTAGGGCTCCCCGTAGTGGAGGGTGCCGTGGACGCGGTTCGGCTCGTGGCCCACCAGCTCCATGATGTCGATCTCACCGCTGGCGGCCCAGCCGCCGTAGACGTAGTCCGTCGGGAGCATCCAGATCGCGGGCCAGAGCCCCTGCCCCTTGGGCAGCTTCGCGCGCACCTCGAAGCGCCCGTAGGCCCAGTCGGCCAGCCCCGCCGTCCGGATCCGGCCGGAGGTGTACGGCATCCCGCCGTAGTTCTCCTGCTTGGCCGTGATGCGCAGGCGCCCCCCGGAGACCGTCACGTTCTCGGGGCGGTAGTACTGGAGCTCGTTGTTGCCCCAGCCGCAGAGGTTCGGACAGCCCGTGCCGACCTGGTAGCTCCACTTGCTCGTGTCGAGGGACGTCCCGTTGAAGGTGTCCGTCCAGACGAGCTGGTACTGCGCGAGCGCCGGGGCGCCGCCCACGGCCGCCAGCGCCCCGATCCCGAGCAGTCGACCGAAGGAGTGCCGGGAGGATCCGAGGAGCTTCAGCCGCATGCCCCGAGTATGGGCCGAGCGGGCGAGCCCACCGGGCCCAGCACTCAGGAGTTTGGGCGCGGGCGCGGAACAGTCGTTCCCGGGCCGGCCGTTCGACGGCGCTGCAGGGCCTCAGGCCCCGTCGTCCCGCAACGAGACCAGGAGCGCGTCCGGCTCGGCCAGGTGATGGAACGACTTCGATGCCCGAGCTCGGCGGCGCAGCACGGGCTCGACGACCAGCATGTGCGGAGCCGTGAGGGCCGCGAGCCCGATGAACACGAGCCGCAGCAGCTCGTCGTCGAGCGCCGCCGGGTCGGCACCCGCGAGGAACACCGCCGCTCCCACGAAGGTCGCGACCGTGGGCAGGACCGCGGCCCGCAGCATCGCGGCCCTCCCGAGCCCGAGGGCCCTTCGCGACCGCTGCAGGTGCCGCGGGGAGTGGAGCACGCAGAACCCGACGGTGAACGCGAGGAGCGGGTGGGCCAGCACGGCGAGCGCGACCAGCGCCAGGTGCTCGAGCAGGGCCCCGCTGATGCGCGCGTCCGAGCTCCTCGCGAGTCGGAGGGCGTCGAGCAGCAGGGCTGCCAGGAGGATGGGCGCGGCGCCAACGAGCACCCTCGTCAGGCTGGCGGCCTCGGCCGCGGGCACGAGCGCGGCGAACAGCCCCTCCAGCTCGGGAGCGTGCAGGAGCGCGGGGAGGACGATGAGGGGCGCGCCCCGCAAGAGCCGGGTGCCCTGCGACGCGCCCAGCTCGACGTCGGCGCCGAAGTGATGGGCGGACGCCGCCAGGAACAGCACCAGGGTGACGAGCGGCGCCGTGATCCAGACCGCCACCACCAGGGCCGCGAGGAGGACGTAGGCGACCAGGAACGACGCGAGGCGGACCGGCCCCTCCACCCCATGGCAGCGAACGGCGTAGGCCACGTCGAGGGAGCCGTGCGGCACGCCCAGGAGCCCCACCGCCGCGAGCGGGAGGAGCAGGCCGGGGAGGGGCAGCGTCGCCTCCCAGGTGGGGCTCAGCACGATCGCGAGGAGCGCGAGCGCGGCGAAGAGCAGCGAGTGCCTCATGCCGTGCCCCCATGGAGGACCTCGGGCAGCGCGGCAGGCAGCCGACGCAGGAAGGGCCGCGGGGGGAGGGCGCGCACCACGGCGAGGGCGTCGCCGAGGGTCGCTCCATCACTGAGGAAGCGCACGAGGCGCGCCGGCTCGGTCCGCGTGAAGAGGTCGAGGAAGAGCTCCGGTGCGCGGGCCGCGTCGGCCCGCAGGACCTCGAGGAAGACCCGGTCCATTGCGCGCGTCACCGCGCCGTCCGGACGCGCGCCGACCGCCGGCTGGCCGGCTCGGAGGCGCTCCGCGCAGCGGTCGGCCCAGCGCTGGATCCTCTGGAACGCGTACCCCGTCGCCGGTCGCGCCGCTCCGGCGAAGAGCCCGGCCCGCACCCAAGGAGCGGTCGTCCGTGGCCCGATCGGACCCATCGGGAGAGCGCCGGACTCCTCGCGCTCGACGTGGACCGACGCCCCTCCCGAGGCACGCGCGACCGCCTGCGCGAGGCCCGGCCCGAGCTGCTCGGCCGAGCGCCTCTGGGGCGCGAAGACGGTCCACTCGACGAGGGCCTCGCGCTCGCTCCAGGGGAGCACGTAGGTGAACGCGACGGCGCCTGGATCCCCGGGCGCCAGGTCCATGAGCGTGGCGACACCCGGCTCGAAGCGGGCGCGGTCCGTCCGAACGACGCAGCCCGAGAACGACTGCCACAGGAGGCACTCCGGCAGCACGTCCGGCGGACGCGTGTCGACGATCTCCCGTGCGCGCACCTCCTCCCCCCCGACCGTGAGGGTCCACCCGTCACCCGAGCAGCGGGGCTCCCCCTCCACGGCGGCGTCGAGTTCGAGGGAGGTGACCTCGCTCGACCCCAGCCGCTGCACGCAGTGGTCGTAGAAGTCCTGGGCCTGCAGCGCCTGGTAGGGAAAGGCGGCGCAGTCCACGAGGGCCTCGCGGCCGTCCCCCCGAACGCGCATCCGGTCCCAGCTGGTCCGCACGAGCGACTCGAAGCGATGAGGCCCCTGCCTCCAGAAGGACCAGGTCCGATCCGGCCGGTAGCCATCCCGCGCCTCGAACACGGCCACGGATCCGACGCGCCCCGGCTCCTCGGCCAGGCGCTCGGCCAGGCTCAGCCCCGCACAGCCGCCGCCGAGGATCGCGACGTCGAGGTCAGGCATGGCCCGCTCCCCAGGCCGAGGTGACCTCGAGGTCGGCGAGAGCCCCGTGGAGGCTCGCGTCGTGCGCACGAGGACGCCTCCAGAACCCGGGGGACAGGGGCCGCGAGGCGAAGGCCCCGAGGCTGATGCCTGCCTTCGAGAGGCCGCCGACGCGCGCCCGCACGTCGAGGCGCTCGCCGAGTGCGACCGCCCGCGGACCGATGGCGCGGTAGGAGCGGGATGCTGCCAGGATCGCGAAGCGCGCTCCGAGCGGCAGGTAGCAGAGTCCGCGCTCGCCGCTCTGGTAGTAGGGCTCGGCCGCTGCGACCAGGGCCTCGCGGGCGGCGACGAGCCGAGCGCGCTCCTCGGCGCCGGGCTGGCGGATGCGCGCCGGCGCCAGGTCTCCCACCAGCTCCGCCGGCAGGTAGCGCCGCCCGAGCGTGGCGTCCTCGTGGATGTCTCGCGCGATGTTGGTGAGCTGCATCGCGATGCCCAGGTCCACGGCGTGGGGGAACGCCGCGGGATCGTCCTGGTCGAGCGCGAGGCACATCATCAGGCCCACGGTGCCTGCGACGCGGTAGGCGTACTGGATCAGGTCCTCCACGGTGGCGAACGCCACCTCGTCGAGGTCGCCCTCCACGCCCGCGAGCAGGTCGAGAGCCGCCTGCCTCCCGACCGGGTGCGCGCCGAGCACGGCCCGCGCACCGCGGACCTCGGCGAGCGTCGGCCGCTCGCGCTGCAGGTCCTCGCGGATCGCGGCCAGGGTCGCCCGCGCCTCGTCCTCGCTGGACGCCTCGTCGGCCGCGTCGTCGACGAAGCGGCAGAAGGAGTAGAGCAGCGTGGCGCGGACGGCGTGCCGCTGCCCGAGGAAGCGACGGGCCCAGTGGAAGGTCCGCCCGTGGGCCTTCAGCACGGCGTCGGCGGCCGCGAGCTCCTCCTCAGCAAGGTGCATGGACCTCGGCCTCCGCGACGAGGCGGTCGACGACCTTGGCCGAGCAGAGGACGCCGGGCATGCCGGCTCCGGGGTGCGTCCCAGCACCGACCAGGTAGAGGTTCTCGACGCCCTCGGCCCGGTTGTGGAACCGGAACCAGGCCGACTGCCGGAAGATCGGCGCCACCGAGAACCCGGCGCCGTGCACGCTCAGGTAGTCGTCGCGGAAGTCCTCCGGAGTCATGTAGAAGTCCTCGGTGATGGTCTCCTTGAGCCCAGGCAGCATCGAGCGATCGAGGGCCTCCACGATCCGGTCCCGCAGGGCGGGCCCCTCGACGCTCCAGTCCACGTCCCCCTGGAGATTGGGGACGGGGCAGAGCACGTAGAAGCTGTCCTTGCCCTCCGGCGCGAAGCTCGGGTCCGTGGCCGTGGGCCTGTGGACGTACAGCGAGAAGTCCTCCGCCAGGGTCTTGGCGTCGAAGATCTCCTCGAGGAGCTCCCGGTAGCGCTTGCCGAACCAGATCGTGTGGTGCACGACGTCGGGGTACTGACGCTCGGTGCCGAAGAAGAGCACGAAGAGGCCCATCGAGAAGTGCGCCGAGCGCAGCTTCATGCGGGAGGCGAGGCTGCGGGCCTCCCGAGGGACCATCGAGCCGTGCAGGTAGGCCGCGTCCGCGTTGGAGACCGTGATGTCGGCCTCCACGCGCTCGCCACCCTCCAGCACGACGCCGCGGGCCACGCCGCTCTCGACCGCGATCGACTCGACGGTGCGCCCCAGCTCGATCCGCACGCCCTGGCGCTCCATGAGCTCCGCGAGCGCCGCGACCAGGGCACCGGTCCCCCCCATGGCGAAGTGGATCCCCCACTCGCGCTCCACGTGGTGGATGAGGCTGTAGATGCTCGTGGTGTCGAAGGGGTTGCCCCCCACGAGGAGCGGCTGGATCGAGAAGGCCCAGCGCAGCTTGGGGTGCTGCAGATAGCGGGAGACGAACTGCCAGACGGTCCGGTCACTGCGCAGGTCCAGCAGGCGCGGCACCTGCTTGGCCATGGTCCCGAAGCGATGGAACGGCTCGTCCGCGAGCTCGGTGAAGCCCACGTCGAAGATGCGCCGGGAGTGCGCGAGGAGGCGGTCGTAGCCCTCGACGTCGGGCGGCGAGATCCGCGCGATCTCGGCCTTGGTCTGCTCGACGGTGCCCCCGTAGTCGAAGTGGTCCCCGTCCGGGAACTCGAAGCGGTACCAGGGCTCCAACGGAACGAGTTGGACGTGGTCCTCCAGGCGCTCGTCGAACAGCTCGAAGAGCTCCTCGAAGAGGAACGGCGCCGTCACCACGGTGGGTCCCGCGTCGTGCCGGAACCCGCCGCGCTCCAGGACCCGTGCGCGGCCGCCCAGGTGCTGATTGCGCTCCACGAGGGTCACCTCGTAGCCGCGTGCCCGGAGGCGCAGGGCCGCGGCGATGCCGCAGAGACCGCCACCGCAGACGACCGCACGCATGGCCGATCAGCCTCCGATGGCGAGGTCCTGGCGCCGC
>WTJQ01000581.1:0-3165 GCA_011524785.1 Planctomycetota bacterium
GAGGTGCGCGGCATCGGCCTCGTGCCAGCCGGCCTTGCGGAGCACGCGCATGGGGGCGCTCCCGGGGGCCGCGTTCAGGTCACCCGCCAACACGGTCGGGACCTCCTCGGGGAGCAGGAGCGCGTTGAGCGCCTCGGCCTGGGCGACCCGATCCGACGGGTCCCGCGTGTGATCGAGGTGCGTGCCCACGAAGCGCACGGGGCCGTCCCAGCCGGGGGGCTGGACCGTGACCGAGACCGCGACGCGTCGCTCGTGCTCGGGCAGCGCCGGCAGCAGGTGCGCCTCCTCCGCGAGCAGAGGCCAGCGCGAGAGGACGGCGTCCCCATAGCTGCCACCCGAGAACGGGATCGCCTCCCCGAAGGCCACCTCCATGCCGGTCAGCCGCGCGAGCTCCTGCGCCTGGTCCACGCCGTCCGCGCGGCGCGTCCCCACGTCGACCTCCTGCAGGGCGACGAGGTCGGCCCCCGATCCCCGCACGACCGCCGCGAGGCGCTCGAGGTCGAAGACCCCGTCGGTGCCCTCGCCGTGGTGGATGTTGTAGGAGAGGACGGTGAGGACGGGCGGGAGCTCGGCCTCGGCGGGACCCTGGCAGCCCGCCGCCCAGAACGGCAGCGCGAGCAGCAGGGACCGAACTCGGAGGTGCATGGGCTCAGCGGGCCTCGTTGGAGACGAGGGTGCCCTCGAGGACCACGCCCGTGCAGTGGGTCGTGTACTCGAAGGGGTCTCCGTCCCACAGGGCGAGGTCGGCGTCCTTGCCCACCTCGATCGACCCCACGCGGTCGGCCATCCCGAGCAGGCGCGCTGGCGTCAGCGTGATCGCCTCCAGGGCCTTGGCCCGGTCGAGCCCGTAGGCCGCTGCGATGGCCGCCTCGAAGACCAGGACGCGCGCCTTGGGCACGTAGCCCTCGTACCCCGTCTGGATGGCGAAGGGCACATCGGCCTCCGCCAGCTTGGCCGCCGTCGTGAAGGACAGGTTCTCGTTCTCCCCGTTGGCGCGCGTCATCGAGGGGTGCAGCAGCACCGGGACGCCGGCCGCGCGGATCTCGTCCACGAGCGCGTAGGCCTCGGCGGCCATGTCGAGCCACACGCGGACCCCGAACTCCTCGCCGATGCGCAGGGCGCTGGCGATGTCCTGGGCCCGGTGGGCCGTGACGATCAGGGGCGCCTCGCCCTTCAGCACGCGGACCAGCGCGTCCTTGTTGAGGTCGCGCTTGGGCGCCTTGTCCTCCTCGGCGCGGTCCCAGGAGTCCTGGTACTCGCGCGCCTCGATCAGCGCGGCGCGCAGCATCGAGACCGCCTTGCCGCGGGTGCCGGGAGCGCCGCTGCCGCGCTGGGCCGAGGTCGCGAGGGTCGCGGCCACCCCGAAGGTGGGCACGATCACGTCCTTGTCCGCCGTGCGCATGTGCGTCTTCGCGATCATGGTCTGGCCCGAGATCAGGGCGCCGGGACCGTGGCCCGTGTGGATCGTGGTGACGCCGTAGGAGCGCACGTACGCCACCAGGTCCTCACGCGCGTTGTAGGCGTCCACCGCGCGCAGGCCCGGCTGGATGGGCTTCGAGCGCTCCAGCTGGTCCTGGTCGTGCGCCTGGCCGGAGGCGTTGTAGATGCCGGCGAGGCCGACGACCGTCCGGACGTCGACGAGGCCGGGGGTCACGACGCGCGCGCGGACGACGGGCGTCTCCGGGCGCAGGCGGGGGAGCGCCGCGGCGTCGCCGATGGCAGCGATGCGACCGTCCTCGATGCGCACGAAGCGGTTGGCGAGGACCTCGCCGGAGACCGTGTGCAGCTCGTCGGCGACCACGTACTGGACCGTGGTCCCGACCGCGACCGGCGGGAAGTCCTGGGTCGCGAGAGCGGAGCTCGCGGCCGCGAGGCCGCCAAGGAGGAGGGACAGGGCACGCATCACTGGTTCTCTCCGTTCAGCAGGTGGTCGTAGCAGCAGAAGTAGGGCGTGAGATCGGCGCCCGCGCCGTAGCCGCCCTCCGCATGGAGGCGGTCCTCGGGGTTCGTGAGGTCGAAGACCTTCTCCCCCTCGACCCAGGTCTGCTCCACCTTGGTGTAGACGCTCAGTGGGTCGCCCGAGAGGACGATGAAGTCGGCGTCCTTGCCCGGGGTCAGCGAGCCGACGCGCTCCTGCAGGTCGAGCATCTCCGCGCCGGCCAGGGTCAGGGAGTCGAGGGCCCCCGCGCGGGACATCCCCGCGCGCACGCCCATGGCGGCGCTGCGCAGGAACAGGCGCGAGTCGGTGATCGCGTCGTCCGTGTGGTAGGCGGTGCGCACCCCGGCCTCCTCGAGGACGGCCCCGGTCTTCATCACCAGGTTGATGGCCTCCAGCTTCCCGCCGGGCGAGTCGATCTGGATGATCGAGCAGGGAGCGCCGGCCGCGGCGATCTCGTCCGCGACCATCCACGCCTCCGAGACGTGGTGGAGCACCACGCGGAAGCCGAACTCCTCGGCCAGGCGCAGGACCGTCAGCACGTCGTCGTGCCGGTGGGTGTGGTGGTGCACCAGGCGGCGCCCGCTCATGACGTCCAGCAGGGAGTCGAGGTGCAGGTCCCGCGCCGGGGCCTTCTCCGGGTCGAGGGTTCCGTCCTCACGCCGCGCGGCCTCCATCCGCGCGCCGTACTCCTGGGCCTTGATGAACAGCTCGCGGACGAGGAACGCGGACTTGCCGCGCGTCCCCGGGAACGAGCCGCCCTCGTCGCGGATCGAGTTCGTCCCGTTGGCCATCTTGAGGCCGCCCATCACCTCGCCGTTCGGGAAGCGGTAGGTGATCGCGTCGATCGTGCGCGGCGTGCTCGCCCCGAACCGCAGCTTGCAGTAGACGGTCTGTCCCGAGGACAGGTGCCCGGAGCCGGGCATGATGTTGACCGTCGTGATCCCTCCGGCGAGCGCGCGGCGGAAGGCGCTGTCCCGGACGTTGAGGGAGTCGACCACGCGCACGCCCGGCTGGAGGGGCCCGGAGGAGTCGGCCGCTCCTGCGCCGCCGATGTGGCTGTGGGTATCGACGAGGCCCGGCATGACGACCTTGCCGGTGACGTCGAGAATCGTCGCGTCCTCCGGCACCGCCACGTCGGCGCTCGCACCGACCGCTGCGATGCGGCCGCCTTGGACGAGCAGGACCCCGTCCTCGATGGGGGGACCATCGATGGGGACCACGGTGCC
>WTJQ01000581.1:3265-7774 GCA_011524785.1 Planctomycetota bacterium
TCCCGGAACATGTTCGTGAGGTCGAAGAAGTGCTCGCCCTCACCCCGCAGCACGAGGCCTCCCTGCTGCAGGAGGGGATAGCTGCGCTGCACCTCGCGTCGGAGTCCCTCCGCCGAGGCCAGGGCGAGATCCTCCTCCTCGCGCGTGAGCGGCTTGGAGCCCTCGACGTGCTGGTTGGGCTGGAGCGCGTGCACGTACACGGCGCCTGCGGCCTCGCAGGCCGCGCGCATGTTCCTCGAGCTGCGCATCCAGAGGGCCACGAGGTCCTGCGCGATGCCGTCCGCGGAGTTCGTCGGCCAGCGCGGGCCGGTCCACTCGCGAGCCCGGCCGGAGGAAGGGGTCGCGGCACGCTCGACGGCTCGGCGGGCCTCGCTGTGCTTGGCCGCCAGCTCGGTGTCGCGCGCGAGCCAGAGGGAGCGCCCGAGCCACGTCGACTGGAACCAGCCACCCTCCAGCGCGGTGCGCGCGAGGTCGCGCCGCTCACTCTCCAGGTAGCGCAGCTCGCCGCCCAGGGCGTTCTCCTCCAGGAGCGTGCGCCGGCTGGCCCAGTCGAGCGGCCACGCGACCGAGACCCCCTGGGCCTCGTTCGCGGCCTGGTGCATCGCGACCTCGTTGAAGCCGTCGAGGTTGATGACCGCGTCGAAGCGGACCCCGAGGTCGAGGAGGTAGGCGAGGGCGAGGTGCTGCTGGGGCTGCTTGAAGCCGGCATTGGCGAACACGAGGACGTGCACGTCCTCGCCCTGGAGTCGCTGCGCCTCGTCGAGCCGCATGAGCAGCCGATTCATGCCCGTGGACGCCATCTGCGCAGCCACGGATCCCCCCGTGATGCCGAGGACGAAGGGCTCCTCGCGATAGACCGGCGCCCTGCGATCGGTCAGGCCGTCCCCCTGCATCCAGGTGAAGCGTTCGCCATCGGTGCCCACGCGCAGCCGGCTGACGAAGCCGAGGTAGGGGTGCAGGGCTTCCCGGCCCAGGAGTTCCTCCTCACGCTGCTGTTCCGCGGCGGCCGCCGCAGTCGAAGGCAGCGCGCCGAGGTCTGCGAGGCCGACCAGGCGGGACTCGAGCTGCCGCGCCCGGATCGACGCCGGCCCCAGCCAGATGCCCGACAGGTTCCAGCACGCCACCCACGCACCGACCTCGACTGCGGCCAGGATCCAGAGCGTGCGGAAGGTCCACACGGCGACGCGGCCGGAGGAGACCATGGCCCCACGATACCGGAGGCCCTTCAGGCAGGGCAGGGGCCGGCTCGGCGGCGTCTCGTTCCCAGGGCAGGCCCCGCGTGCAGGGCCCCCAGGGGGCCGATCCCTCTCAGCAGCCCTCCATGACCGGCATCCTCGCGGGCGGCCCGCTGGGATCCGGGTTGCCCCGGGCTAAAGGAGCCTTGCCGTGAGCCAACACCCCCTCGAGACCGCCCAGCCGCCCGTGCGGCGCTGGTTCGAGGCGGCCTTCGAGCGCCCCACGCGCGCACAGGAGCTCGGCTGGCCGGCCATCGCGAGCGGCGACTCGACCCTGCTGCTCGCACCGACGGGCTCGGGCAAGACCCTCCCCGCGTTCCTCTTCGCCCTCGACCGCCTCCTGTTCGCGCCGCGGGCCGAGGAGTCGCGCGGCGTGCGCGTCCTCTACGTCTCGCCGCTGAAGGCCCTCGGAGCCGACATCGAGCGCAACCTCCACGCGCCGATCGCGGGGATCACCGCCGAGGCGCAGCGCGGCGGCGACGCGGTCCATCCCGTGACCGTGGGGATGCGCACGGGGGACACGCCCCAGGCCGAGCGGCAGCGCATGCTGCGCCAGCCGCCGGACGTCCTGATCACCACGCCCGAGTCCCTCTACCTGCTGCTCACCTCGAAGGCGCGGGAGACCCTCGCCACGGTCGAGACCGTGATCGTGGACGAGATCCACAGCATGGTGCCGACCAAGCGCGGCGCGCACCTCGCGCTGTCCCTCGAGCGCCTCGCCGCGCTCCCCGGCCGGAGCGGACCCCTGCAGCGCATCGGCCTCTCGGCGACCCAGCGCCCCGCGGAGGAGGCCGCGCGCCTGCTGGCGGGCGGCGAGCCTGGCGCGGACGGCTCATGGGCCCCGCGCGCGGTCACCATCGCGGACGCGGGCTCGCGCCGCGCGGTCGAGCTCAGCATCGAGGTGCCCGTCGAGGACATGGCGCGCCTGGGCGAGGGCGCCCCGGCACCAGCACCAGCACCGGAGTCGAGCGCCGAGCCTGCCGAGGCCCTCGAGGACGCTGCGGAGGAGGGCGCGCCCTGGAGCGAGGACGAGGAGCTCCCCGTCGGGAATGCGAGCCAGCCCCCGCGCCGGCCCTCGATCTGGCCGAGCCTCCACCCGCGCCTCGTCGAGCTGATCCGTGCCCACCGCTCGACCATGGTGTTCGTCAACAGCCGTCGGCTGGCCGAGCGGCTGGCCGCGGCGCTCAACGACCTCGCGGGGGAGGAGCTCGCGCTCGCGCACCACGGCTCGGTCGCCAAGGACAAGCGGGCCGCCATCGAGGATCGCCTCAAGCGCGGCTCGCTGCCCGCCATCGTCGCGACCTCCAGCCTGGAGCTCGGCATCGACATGGGCGCGGTGGACCTGGTGGTCCAGGTGGAGGCGCCGCCCTCGGTGGCCTCCGGCCTTCAGCGCGTCGGACGCGCCGGCCACAGCGCCGGCGAGGTCTCGCGCGGCGTGGTGTTCCCCAAGTACCGCGGGGACCTCGTGGCCTGCGCCGCGGTCGCGACGCGGGTGCTGGCCGGCGAGGTCGAGGCCACGCGGCACGCCCGCAACCCCCTCGACGTCCTCGCCCAGCAGATGGTGGCCGAGGTGGCGATGGGGGACACGACCGTCGACGCCCTGTTCGACCTCGTCCGGCGCGCCGCGCCCTGGGCCGAGCTGCCCCGGTCGGCCTTCGACGACCTGCTCGACATGCTCACCGGGCGTCACCAGAGCGAGGGCCTCTCCGGCCTGCGCCCGCGCCTCGTCTGGGACCGCCTGACCGGGGCGCTCACGCCGCGTCGCGGCGCCCAGCGCGTGGCCATCGTCAACGGCGGGACGATCCCCGACCGCGGCCTCTACGGGGTCTTCCTCGCGGGGGACGAGGGGCGGACGTCCCGGCGCGTCGGCGAGCTCGACGAGGAGATGGTGTACGAGGCCCGCACGGGCGACGTGTTCCAGCTCGGCGCCTCCTCCTGGCGCATCCTCGAGATCACGCACGATCGGGTGCTCGTCGAGCCGGCGCCGGGCGAGGCCGGGACCCTCCCGTTCTGGCGGGGGGACGGGCCCGGCCGCAACGCCGAGCTGGGCGAGGCCATCGGCCGCCTCGTGCGCGAGGTGGACGCCGCCGAGCCGGAGGCCGCGGCCGCGCGCCTGCGCGAGGAGGCGGGCCTCACGGAGCGCGCCGCCGAGAACCTGCTCGCGTGGGTCGCCAGCCAGCGCGAGGCCCTGGGGGAGGTCCCCTCCGATCGCCTCGTCGTCGTCGAGTCCTTCCTCGACGAGATCGGGGACTGGCGCGTGTGCCTGCTCTCGCCCTACGGCTCCCGCGTCCACGCGCCCTGGTGCATCGCGGTGCAGGCTCGCCTGGAGCAGCGCCTGGGCCTCGCCGTCGACAGCATGCACACCGACGACGGGATCGTCTTCCGCCTCCCCGAGGCCGACGCCCCGCCCGAGCTGGAGCTCTTCCTGCCGTCGCCCGACGAGGTGGAGGACCTCGTGGTGGGCAAGCTCGCGGACACGGCGCTCTTCGCCGCGCGCTTCCGCGAGAACGCGGCGCGCGCCCTGCTGCTGCCGCGCCGGAACCCCGGCCAGCGGACCCCGCTCTGGGCGCAGCGCCGGCGCAGCGCGGACCTCCTCGAGGTCGCGCTCCGGCAGCGCGACTTCCCCCTCGTGCTCGAGACCTTCCGCGAGTGCCTGCAGGACGTCTTCGACCTGCCCTCCCTGCGCCGGGTCCTCGACGGCGTGCGGACCCGCCGGATCCGCGCCGTGTCCAGGACGACGCGCAGCGCCTCGCCCTTCGCGGCCGCGCTGCTCTTCCCGTGGGTGGGGGGCATGGTCTACGACGGCGACGCATCGCCCGCCGAGTGGCGCGCCCGCGCGCTGCACCTGGACCCCGCGCGCCTGCGCGAGCTCCTCGGCGAGGACGAGCTGCGCACGCTCTTCACCCCCGAGGACCTCCTCGCGCTCGAGGACCGGCTGCAGCGCCGGGAGCCTCGGCGCCGGGCGCGCCACGAGGACATGCTCCACGACCTGCTCCTCGAGCTGGGGCCGCTCACCCGGGCCGAGCTGGAGGAGCGGTCCGACGGCGGCGGCGCTGGCGGCGGCGCTGAAGGGGGCGTCGACGACTGGCTCGCTCGACTCCTCGCGGCGCGCCGCGTGATCGAGGTCCGGATCGCCGGCGAGGAGCGGGTGGCCGCGGCCGAGGACGCTGGGCGCCTGCGCGATGCGCTGGGGGTCCCTCCGCCCCCCGGCCTGCCGGTGGCCTTCCTCGAGGGCGTCGCGGCTCCCCTGGAGGACCTGGTGGCGCGCTTCGCC
>WTJQ01000529.1:0-8600 GCA_011524785.1 Planctomycetota bacterium
CCGCTTCACCTCCCAGCGCGTCGGCTCCATCGGCGCCGTGGCGGTCAGCCCGTCCGACCCGACCCAGGTGTGGGTCGGCACGGGCGAGGCCAACCCGCGGAACTCCGTCTCCTTCGGCAACGGGGTCTACCGCTCGACGGACGGCGGCCTGACCTGGGACCACGCGGGCCTCGAGGAGTCGTTCCAGATCGCCGAGGTCACCGTCCACCCCGACGACCCGAACACGGTCTACGTGGCGGCCCTCGGACGCCTGTGGGGCCCGAACGACGAGCGCGGCCTCTACAAGACCACCGACGGCGGCGAGAGCTGGTCGAGGGTGCTCGAGATCGATGCCATGACCGGCATCGTCGAGATCGCGATGCACCCGGCCGATCCCGAGGTCCTGCTGGTCGCGAGCTACGAGCGCCAGCGCGACCTCTACGACTCGAACGACCCCGCCAAGAAGTGGGGACCGGGCAGCGCCCTGTGGCGCACGGCCGACGGCGGGACCACCTGGACCCGCCTCACGGACGGCGAGGGCAGCCACGGCCTCCCGTCGGTGATGCTGGGCCGCATCGGCGTCGACTTCTGCCGCTCGCAGCCCGACATCGCCTTCGCGGTGGTCGAGACCGAGCGCATCACCCAGGAGCCCGAGAACGCGGCCTGGCTGGGCGTCCGTGCCGAGAACGCCGACGTCGGGGCGCGCCTCACCGAGGTGACCGAGGACAGCCCTGCGGCCAAGGCCGGCCTCGAGGAGGGCGACATCCTCCTCCGCTTCGGCGACACCACGCTCGTCAGCTGGGACTCGACCTCCAAGCTCCTCCGCAAGCACTTCGCCGGAGAGACCCTGAGCGTCGAGGTCGTGCGGGACGGCGAGGCCATGACCATGGACGTCACCCTCGAGGGGAGGCCCCAGGAGGACGAGGACCGCACCGACGAGCTCGGCTACCCCAACGCGGGCCCCTTCTCGATCGGCCTCGGCGGCCAGAACGCCAACGCCCAGGACGACCAGGGTCCCGACGGCCATCAGTACGGCGGCATCTTCCGCTCGGAGGACGGCGGCCTCACCTGGACGCGGGTCAACTCCCTGAACCCGCGCCCGATGTACTACTCGGAGATCCGCGTCGACCCGAGCGACCCCGAGCGCGTCTACGTGCTGGGCACGCGGCTCTGGCGCTCGGCCGACGGCGGCAAGACCTTCACGAACGACGGCCACGGCGGCGAGGTCCACGTGGACCACCACGCCCTGTGGATCGACCCGGCGGACGGGGAGCACATGATCCTCGGCAACGACGGCGGGATCTACGTGACCTGGGACCGGATGGAGTCCTGGGACCACCACTGCCACGTCGCCATTGGCCAGTTCTACAACGTCGAGGTCGGACCCCGGGACGCGTACTTCGTCTACGGCGGCCTGCAGGACAACGGCAGCTGGGGCGGCCCGGCGATGGTCCGCAACGACTCGGGCCCCATCAACAGCGACTGGTTCCGCGTGGGTGGCGGCGACGGCTTCGTCGTCCGCGTCGATCCCGAGAACCCCGACCTCGTCTACTACGAGAGTCAGAACGGCGGCATGGGCCGCCGGGACCTGGCGACCGGCGCCAGCGGCTGGCTGCGCCCGAGCGCCGGGCGCGGTGCGCGCGTGCGCTTCAACTGGAACACGCCGTTCCTGCTGAGCAGCCACAACTCCGGCATCCACTACTCGGCCGGCAACCGCGCCTTCCGCTCGATCAAGCGGGGCGAGTCCTCGCGCGCCATCTCGGGCGTCCTCACGGCCACCGAGCGCGGCTCGGCCACGGCCCTGGCGGAGTCTCGCTTCGACCCGGACGTGCTGTGGGTCGGCACGGACGACGGCGCCCTCTGGCGCACCGAGGACGGGGGCGCCACCTGGCACGACCTGTGGAGCCTGAACCAGGAGCCGGCGCCCGAGCCCGCGGCCGAGGAGACGGAGGAGGACGCCGACGAGGAGTCGGCCCCGAGCGAGGCCGCGCCGGCCGCACCCGACGCGGTGACCGGCGTCTGGCGCTGCACGGCCACGGCCGACGGAATGGCGCCGGGCACGGGCGACTTCACCCTGGTCCTCGCCCTTGGCGAGGGCGGCGCCGTGACCGGAGCGATCGAGAGCGAGGTCGGCAACGGCGCGCTCAAGGACGGACGCTTCGACGCTGCCGATGGCACGCTGCGGTTCGCCTTCCAGCCCCGCAAGATGCGCATGGACTTCGAGGCCCGGCTGACCGAGGAGGGCCTGAGCGGACGCCTGACGGCGACCACGATGTCCTTCGACTTCACCGGCACCCGGGACGAGGGCGAGGGCGACGAGGCCACGGAGGACGCCGAGGACGAGGCCGCGCCGACCGACGAGCCGGAGGAGCGTGCGGACGCCGACCAGCTCCAGCGCTCGGGGCACGAGAAGCCCGAGAAGGAGCTCAAGGGCACCATCGACCAGGCGCTCCCTGGCCGTCGGTACGTGAGCCAGCTCTACGCCAGCCACCACGAGCGTGACCGGATCTACGCCAGCTTCGACGGGCACCGCTCGAACGACGACGCGCCGCACGCCTTCCGCTCGGACGACCGCGGCACGACCTGGCAGTCCCTGACCAAGAAGCTGCCCAAGGCGGCCGGCCCCGTACGCGCGATTCACGAGGACCGCGCGAACCCCGACGTGCTCTACCTCGGCTGCGAGTTCGGCTTCTACGTCTCGGTGGATCGTGGGACCTCTTGGACCCGCATGAATGGCGCCGACGGGCTCCCGACCGTGCCCGTGCACGACCTCGCCCAGCATCCCACCCACGACCACCTCGTGGTCGGGACGCACGGGCGCTCGATCTGGATCCTCGACGTGGGTCCGCTGCGGCAGGCCTCCGAGGACGTCGCCGACGCGGACGCACACCTCTTCGCCCCGTCCACCGCGACGGTCTGGCGCTCGATGCCGGGCCGCGCGCCCTCGGGGACCCGTCGCTTCGTCGGGGAGAACCCCGCGAGCGGAGCCGCGATCTACTACAGCCTCGACAAGCGCGGTCGCGACGTGGCCCTCCGCGTCGAGTCCATGGACGGCAACGTCGTCCGCGAGCTCGAGGCCTCGGGTGAGACGGGCCTGCACCGCGTGAGCTGGGACCTGCGCGGGAACACCCCGCCGGACCAGGGCAGCGGCCGCCGCCGCTGGCGCCGCGGGCGGCGGGTCGACCCGGGGACCTACCGCGTCGTCCTCGAGGTCAACGGCGAGCGCATGGAGCAGACCCTCGAGGTCCGCGTCGACCCCGACCACCCGAACCCCGAGTGGATCCGTCTCGAGGAGGAGGCCGAGGCCATCGAGCACCTCTTCGGTGAGGAAGAGGACGGCGAGGACTCCTGAGCCCGCGCCGGTCCTCTCCGGCTGCACGAGAGCGCCCCGGTCCCGCGATGGGTGACCGGGGCGCTCTCTTCATGGCGCGTGCTCCGAGGGCCGGCCTGGGCCCCCTCCGGCGTGCTGACCTCGCGGCAGGGAGAGCGGCACCGGCCGCGGAGCGAGGACCCGCACCCCCTGGCTGGTCCCAACGGCTCCGCGACCCCTGGAGCCGACCAGCTCCAGGACGCCGCGGAGCCAGCGCAGAGGAGGTCAGCCCTCCTGGTCCACGCCGGCGAACCGATGCATGCGCGCGACGATGCGCTCCAGGTCGTCGAGCAGCAGGCGCTGCAGGTCGGTGGCCATGTCCGCCTCGCGGGACCGCAGGGCCTCCAGCACCGCGCGGTAGTACCAGAGCGTCCCGTCCTGGCCCGAGCTGAAGCGGTCGAAGATGGAGGGCCCGCTGCGGGCGAGGTCGGTCACGACCGACCGGGCGTTGTGGACCTTGTCGCAGGCGACGACGAGGAGCGTCGACGGATCGGCCTCCTCCCGGACGAAGGCGAGGAAGCGGTCCTTGCGCTCCTGCCAGGCGACCTTGGGCTCGTCGGGTCCGGCGAGCGAGTCGGAGCAGCCGCGGATGATCCCGGCCACGCGCTCGCCGTAGACCTCCTCGATCTCCTTCAGGAGCTCGAGACCGCCCTGATCCTCGGCCGCGTCGTGGAGCAGGGCCGCGATGGCCTCGTCCTCATCGGCGCCGTGCTCCATGGCGAGGGAGCACACGGTGAAGAGGTGAGCGGCATAGGGGACGTCGACCTCGCCGCGGGCCCGCTCCTCGCGGGTCTTCTTGCGGCGCTGGCGGCGGTGGAGGTAGAGGGCGCGGTTGACGGCGTCCCGGAAGCGCGGGGAGAGGGGTATCACGGCAGGAGGACCCTAGCCCGGCTCCCGGGGCTCCCCCACCCCCGGGGGCCGAATCCCGAGGCGATCCCAGCGCCCTGCGAGAACGCTCCCAGCGAGGCTCGGAAGCGCGAGACCCCCGCAGGGATCAGTCGCGGTGCTCGCGGTGGCAGCCCTTGCAGGTCTGCCCGATGCGAGTCATCAGGGCGGCCGCGGGCTCCGAGGCCGTCGCATCCCCCGAGCGCAGCGCGGTGAGCGAGGCCTCGAGGGCGCGCGCGTCGTCCACCAGCGCCGCCAGCATGGCGCGATACGCCGGTCCCTCGGCCTGCACGGCGTGGTCGTCGAGCGAGCGCTCGAAGATCTGGGCGAGGCGGTGCGCCTCGCGCTCGGGCACGAGGTCGGGGTGTGCCGGGTCGACCTGCCAGGACCCCTCACGGAGGGCCTTCAGGTTGTCGTGGGCGCGGGCGGCGAAGACCATCGCGCCCCGCAGCCCCTCGAACTCGACCTGCGGGGTGAAGTCCCAGTCCAGGGCCTCGGTCTGCGCGGGGGTGGGCATGGTGCCCTCCGCGATGCAGCGGTAGAGGCCCTCGTAGGAGGGCGAGGTCCCCATCCACTGCCGCATCTCGGCGATGGCGCGATCGCGCGGGGCGCCGTCGAGGACGAGGCGGCCCACGGCGGCCGCCGCGGGACCGCGATGCATCCCGTGGAAGCAGTGCACGAAGAAGGGACCCTCGAGCTCGCGGAAGGTCTTGGCGATGCGGAGCAGCTCGTCCTCGGTGATGCCGCGGTACTGGATCGGCACGTGCACGTAGCGCATGCCCAGCTCCGCCGCGGCCTCCGCGAGCGGCGCCTTGCCATCGACGGAGAGGATCGTGCGAACCCCCCAGGAGGCCAGCTCCTGCAGGGCCTCGGCCGAGGTGGGCTCGGCGCCGGAGATCACGTTCTCGGAGAGGACGTAGACGTGGTGCAGGTCGTCGTCGTCCACGGCCGCGGTCTCGGGCAGCCGCACGCGGGCGGCCTCCTCGTAGGCGCTCACCTCGATGCTCAGCGCCGGCGCGGTCGCGACCCGCGCACGACCCCCGCAGGCGGCCACGAGGGACGCCAGCCCGAGGAGCAGGGGCAGGGTGCGGGGTGCCATCGAGGGGAGGAGGTGCGCGGCGGCCATGCCCTGCGAAGTGCAAGGGCCGTGCCAGGGAGGGAGGGCCCGGCGAGGCGCTCAGGGCCCCTCGGGCTGCTCCCGGAGGGGCACCAGCGTAACCCGTGAGGAACGCCTCCGGGGGCTCCCGAACGCTCAGTCCAGTCCCTTCAGCGCGGCCAGGATGCTCCGCGTCGCCAGGGACTTGTTGAGGGTGTAGAAGTGCAGGCCCGGGGCACCGCCGGCCAGCAGGCTGCGGCACTGCTCGATGGCGTGCTCGATCCCCACCGCCATCACCGAGGCCGGGTCGTCCTCGTAGGACGCCATGCGGCCAGCGAGCGGCGCGGGAATGCTCGCGCCGCACATGGAGGTGAAGCGCTTGATCTGCGCCACGTTGGTGATCGGCATGATCCCCGGCACGACCGGCGCGTCGCAGCCCGCGGCCCGCAGCCGCTCCACGAACTCGAAGTAGTGCCGGTTGTCGAAGAACAGCTGGGTCACGAGGAACGACGCGCCCTGCTCGACCTTGTGCAGCGTCCAGCGCAGGTCCTCCTCGGCCGAGGGGGACTCGGGATGCGCCTCGGGGTACGCCGCGGCGCCGATGCACAGGTCCCCCCGTTGAGCGAGATGGGCCACGAGCTCGGAGGCGTGGGCGAAGCCGCCTTCGGCAACCTCGAACTCCTCCTGCCCCTGGGGGGCGTCCCCGCGCAGGGCGAGGATGTTCTGGACGCCCGCCTCCACGAGCCGGTCCACCACGGCGTCGATCTCCGCGACCGTGGCGGCGACGCAGGTGAGGTGCGCCATGGCGGGGACGCCGAGGTCCTGCTGAACGCGGGTCACGACCTGATGGGTGCGCTCACGGGTCGAGCCGCCAGCGCCATAGGTGACCGAGACGTAGTCGGGCGCGACGGCCGCCTCCAGGTCACGGACCGTGGTCATGAGGTTCTCCGCGCCCTCGTCGGTCTTGGGCGGGAAGAACTCGAAGCTGAACACGGTCTCGCCGCGTCCGAAGCGATCGATGATGCGAGTCATGGGGTCGAGGGAGGCTCGGCGGCGGCCTCGGGCTCCTGGATGAGCTCGAAGCGGGCGCGGAAGTCGTCGGGGATCGGGATGGGCGTCATGCTCTCGAGGTCCGTGCAGACGGTCGTCATGCGGGCCTCGAGCACCGGCTGGTCGCCGAGGGTGAAGCGGTAGCGCAGGCCGATGCTCGTGCGCCCGAGCCGGACGCAGGTCACGCTCACCACGGGGCGATCCCCGAACCGCAGCGGGGAGTGGAAGTCGACCTCCGAGTGCACCAGCGGGAAGCCGATGCGACGCTCGAGCAGCAGGTGGTAGTACCGCTGGCCCACGTGCTCCTCCCACAGCTCCTCGAAGACGTCGTGGAGGTAGTCGTAGATCCGCGGGAAGTAGGCGATCCCGGCGGGGTCCACGTGGCCGAACCGGACCTGGAGGACGGTGCTGAAGGCGCTCATGCGAAGAGCTCCGGCCAGGCCTCGCGGCAGGCGTCGTGCACGATGGCGGCGAGCGCGTCGAGCTGCTCGTGCCCGTGGGCCGGAGCGGCGGCCGCGGGATCCCCGCAGTAGCACTGCTCGGCGCCCAGCTCGGCGAAGCCCTTCTTGCCCGCCCGCATGCCCTCGATCAGGCCGATGGTCACCGGGGGCAGGGTCTGCCGCACCTCCTCCCGCACGCCGTCGGGGTCGACCGCCTGGACGATCGCGGTCTCGTACTCCCCCGCGTGGCACTCGCCGCTCTGGAACTCGGCCGAGAGGCGCTGGGCCGGGGCGCGGCGGGTGTGGTCGGGGAACAGCAGGTGCAGCCGCTCCTCGGTGCGCTCCGCGTGGTCGAGGACGACGCCTCGCAGGACCTCGATGTGCTCCGGCTCCAGGTGCGCGTTGCAGAGGACGAGGCGCCGCGCGCCCGCCTCCTCGAGGGTGATCACGAGGTCCTCGACCAGGGCCCACATCGTCCCCGGGCGCAGGGAGAGCGCGCCCGCGAAGCCGGAGGCGAAGCGCGTCACGCCATAGGGCAGCGCCGGGAGGACGCAGGTTGTGACGCCGGCCTCGCGGAGGACCTCGGAGGCCCGCCGTGCCTGGGCCACGGCGATGGTCACGTCGGTGTCCAGCGGCAGGTGGGGCCCGTGGGGCTCGGTGCTGCCGACGGGCAGCAGGAACACCGTGTCGGGCCCCATCAGGGGCTCGAGCTCCTGCCAGGTGCTGCGTGCGGCCTCGGTCACGGCGTCATCCTAGCGCTGCCTCCGAGGGCGCCCAGAGGGCGATCGGACGTTCCGCTCGTTCTGGGATCGGGCTAGCTCGAGGCCGGCAGGGCCTGGGCCTCCGCCTCCAGCACCCGGCGCGCCACCTTGCCACGGTCGTTGCGCGGCAGCTCGGCGCGCCACTCGAACCAGCGCGGGTACTTGTGGGGCGCCAGCCGGTCCTTGATGAACGCCTTGAGGTCCGCCGCGAGGCAGGGCGTCCCCGAGTAGCCCTCGGCGAGCACCACGAAGGCCAGGGGCTTGGTGAGGCCGGCCTCGTCGTCGCGCGCGACGACGCACACGTCCTGCACGGCGACGTGCTCGCGCAGCCGATCCTCGATCTCGAGCGGCGAGCACCAGATGCCGCTGACCTTGAGCAGGTCGTCCGCACGGCCCTGGTACCAGAACCTCCCGTCCGCGTCGCGACGGAAGAGGTCGGCGGTCGTGCACCAGTCGGCCTGGAAGGTGGCGTGGGACTTGTCCTTGTCACCCCAGTAGCAGAGCGCGGTGCTGCCGCCCCGGATGCGCAGCCGGCCCACCTCGCCCTCGGGCACCGGTGCCCCCTCGGGATCGACGATCTCCGCCTCGTACCCGGGCACCAGCCGGCCGAGCGAGCCCACGGTCACGTCCCCGGGGGCGTTCGAGATGTAGATGTGGAACATCTCCGCCGAGCCGATGCCGTCGAGGATCTCGACCCCCGTACGCTCCAGCCAGCGCTCGTAGAGGCTGGCGGGGAGGGCCTCCCCGGCGCTGAGGGAGAGGCGCAGGCTCGAGAGGTCGGCGGTCGCGGTGCGCGGGCTCTCCAGCATCCCGTTGATGAGGGTCGGCACGCTGGTCAGGAAGGTCGGCCGGTGGCGCTCGATCTGGTCGAGGAGCTCGTCCGGCGTGGCCCGCCCGGGGAACAGCACGACCGTTGCACCCACCCGGAACGGGAACATGAGGTTGGTCCCAGTCGCGTACCCGAAGAAGAGCTTCGGCACGGAGAGGCAGACGTCGTCCTCCCGGTAGCCGGCGACCTG
>WTJQ01000529.1:8700-10185 GCA_011524785.1 Planctomycetota bacterium
GAGCCCCTGCATGGCCGCCTCCAGCTCCGGGAGGGCCGCCTGCGAGCAGACCACCACGCGCGCCTGGGTGTAGGTCAGGTAGTGGTGGTAGTCCGCGGCCTTGAGCAGCGGATTGACCATGCAGAAGACGCCTCCTGCGCGCAGGGTCGCGAACCAGGCCGCGACGAACGCGATGCCGTCGGGCAGGACGAGCAGCACGCGGTCCTCGCGCCGCAGACCCAGCCGCCGGAGCGCCGCCGCGCCGCGCGCGGCCTGCTCGCTCACCTCGGCATAGGTCCAGGCCTGGTCAGCGACGCGCACGGCGACCTTGTCCCCACGCCCGGCCTCGAGGTTGTGGTCGAGGAACCAGGTGCAGAGGTTGAACGGCTGCGCGGGGTCGAGGTGCATGGGGCTCAGGTGGCCTGGATCTGCTGGAGGATCGCACGGGCCGCCACGGCGTCCGCAGGCCGGTCCTGCCTCCGGGGCGCCAGCGCCGCCCGCAGGGCCGCATCGAGGCTCGGGTCCATCGCCACCTGGCGCGCCGGAGCGGCCATGGCGGGCACGGGCTGCATCTTGCTCTGGAAGACCTCGACGAAGCCGCTCCCCTGCCAGGGCAGCTCGCCCGTCACGGCCTCGTAGAGGCTGGTGGCGAGGTTGTAGACGTCGGAGCTCGGCGTGGGCGCGTCCCCCGAGAACTGCTCGAGCGGCGCGTAGAACGGAGTGCCCACGAGCTGGGTGCGGGCCCCCAGGTGCTGCGTGCTCCAGAGGGCGGCCGTGACGCCGGCTGCGGTCAGGACCACCCCATCGGGGTCGCCGTCCCAGAAGAGGTGCTCGGGCTTCACGTCGCCGTGGACCAGGCCGTGCTCGTGCAGCGCGGCCAGGGCGTCGAGGGCGCGCGCACCGAGCGCCGCGGCCTCGGCCGAGGAGAGCCGCTCCCCCTCGCGCAGGAAGGCGCGCAGGCTGCGCCCCCGGACGGCCGCCGTGCGCTGCAGGACCGTTCCGTCGTCGGCGCAGCGCACCTCCTGGAGCGCCGGCAGGGCCTCGTGCCGCGCACTGGCGACCTCCTCCAGGTGCTGGGCGAAGGCGCGCGCCTGGGCGGCGTCACCGAAGAGCCAGCCGGGGAACACGACGAGCCACTGATCCTCGTCACCCCGGCGGATCCGCCAGGCCGAGGAGAGGTTGCCCTGCTGGGCCTCGCTCAGGACCTCCCAGTCCCCCAGCACGGTGGCGCCGGGAACGAGGTCGCTCAGTTCGAAGTGCATGTCAGTCGAGGTCGAGGTAGTCGGCGAGGAAGCGCGCCACGCGCTCGAGGTCGGCGGGCAGGCCCTGACAGCGGTCGGCGTCCCAGGGCTTGGCGAAGGGGTCGAGGCGGGCCGCGATGGCCTCCCGCTCGTCGGTCTCCTCCCGGTCGAGGACGAGGGCCGGAGCCTCGAGGTTGAGCGACATCTCCAGCGGCTGGACGGGCATGCCCTGCGAGAGGTCCTCGAGGACCAGCGGGGCGTCCAC
>WTJQ01000529.1:10285-28919 GCA_011524785.1 Planctomycetota bacterium
CTCATCGCGTGCCGAGCCCCATGCGCTGGGTGGCCTCAGCGGTCAGCTCGAGGCCCACGGCGAACCGCGGCCAGTCGAGCCCGGCGGCCGTACGCAGGCCGTCGACGTCCTCGAGGAAGCCCTCGACCACCTCGGCCACCCCGACCCTCCGGAGCCCGAGGGAGACGGCACGCGCATCCCCTGCGGTCCCGGGACGCCCGAAGGCCCCCAGGCACAGGAGCAGCCAGCGATCGAAGCACTCCTGCGCGCGCGGGCGGTTGTCCGGCTCCTGCGCGAAGGCGACGAAGCGCTCGAGCTCCCCCTGGGTGAAGGGGCGCTCCGCCGCGACGACGCGGCCAGCTAGGTCGGCCAGGGGCGCGACCCGCGACTCGACGTAGGCGCGCGAGAGCGCGGCCTCGGCCTTCTCCGTCAGCGCGAGGCACGCGCTCAGGTCCATGCGCGTGGTCGGGTACGGGATGCGCTCCATCCGCTCGCGGAAGCGGTCGTAGGGATCCTCCCCTCCCGCTGCTCCGTGCAGCTCCTCGGCGAGGGCGACAGCGCCGAGGTGGGCGTGGAGCTCCGCCAGGAGCGCCTGCTTGCTCGTGACGTCCGGCAGCAGCTTCAGCCCGTGCCCGCGGATGTTGGCCGCGGACCGCTGGCGATAGCCCAAGCTCTCGAGTACGCGGCGCAGCAGGCCGCGGGCCTCCTCGTCCAGCTCCTCGAGGGAACTCACGCGTCGCCCTCGGGCTCCGGGGGCGCGACGCCCGTCAGCGCGTCGTCGGGGATCACCAGGCGCTCGACCACCTCGCCGCCGACCACGTGCCGGTCGAGGATCTCCTCCACGTCCTCGGGCTGGACCCGGCCGTACCACACCTCCTCGGGGTAGACGACCACGACCGGTCCGTGCTCGCACTGGTCGAGGCAGTAGGCCTTGTTGGCCCGGACGACGCGCTTGAGGCCGCGGGCATGGACGCCCTTCTTGAGCGCCGTCGCCACCTCGCCGGCACAGGCCTTCGCACAGGAGCCCCTCGGGTCGTCCCCCTCGCGGAGGTTGATGCAGGTGAACAGGTGTCGCTGGAACTTGGCCATCAGGAGTCCTCCCTCGAGCGGTCGAGCAGCTCCTTGGCGAGGATGAGCTTCTGGACCTCGCTGGTGCCCTCGTAGATGCGCAGCGCGCGAACCTCGCGGAACAGGCGCTCGACCACCGTCCCCCGGCGCACGCCGAGTCCCCCGTGGTGCTGGACGGCACGGTCACAGACCCAGGAGGCGGTCTCGGTCGCGAACAGCTTCGCACGGGCGACGGCCTGGGTCGCGTCCCCGCCCTCGTCCACGAGCTCGGCCGCCAGGTCCACCAGCAGCTCGGCGGCCCGGATGCGCGTGTCCATCTCGGCGAGGTCGAAGCGAAGGCCCTGCTGGGTGGAGAGCGGCCGACCGAACTGCTCGCGCTTCTGCAGGCGGCTCACGGACTCCTCGAGGGCGCGCTGGGCGAAGCCCACGGCCGCGGCCGCGACCGAGGTCCGGAAGCGCGCCAGGACGGAGAGCGCGAGGTCCATGCCCTCGCCCACCTCACCGAGCTGGTCCTCGTCCGGGACGAGGACGTCGTTCAGCACCACCTCGCCGATCGGGTGCGGCGCCATGACCTCGAAGCGGCGCACCTCGAGGCCCAGGGCGGTGGCGGGGATGCGCAGCATCACGAGGCCGTCCCGGTCGCCCGGCTCGCCCTCCGCCCGCGCGAGGAGCGTGTACTCGTCCGCGATCCCGGCGTTGGTGATGTAGGTCTTGGCGCCGGCCACGCTCCAGCCGCCCTCACGACGCGTGGCGCGCGTCGCCACCCGAGAGAGGTCACTGCCCGCCTCGTCCTCGGTGAGGGCGAAGGCCGCGACCCGGCGGCCAGCAGCCACCTCGGGGAGGACGGCCTCCTTGAGGGCGTCGCTGCCAGCGCGCGCGATGGCATAGGAGCCAAGGCCCTGCTCGACGAGCGCGAGGTCCAGCAGGCCCTCGCGGCGCGCGAGGGTGCGGCGGAGGGCGCAGAGGGCGCGCACGCTCACCTCGTCGGGGGCGCAGAGCCCCGCGGCCGCGGCACCGCCCCAGCGCTCGGGCACGGCCCAGCCGAGCCAGCCGCGCTCGGCCAGGAAGGCGAGGGCGCGCCGCGAGCGCTCGTCCTCCGTGGCCCCGGCTCCGATCGCGGCCTCGACGCCGCGAGCGGCGCTGTCGACCTCGCTGCAGAGGGCCTCGAGGTCGATCGTCACCGCGCGACCTCCTTCCCATCGACGCCGTGGCGCCGGAAGTCCTTGGGGCGCTTCTCCATGAAGGCGTTGTAGGCCTCCAGGTAGTCGGGGTGCTTCATGCACTCGGCCTGGATCCAGCCCTCCAGGGACAGGGCCTCGTCCCGGTCGAGGGCCCACTCCGCGTCGAGCATGCGCTTGGTCACGGCGAGGCCGAGGCTGGGCCCGTCGGCGAGGCGCGCGGCGAGGGCGTGCGCCTCCTGCAGGAGCTGCTCCTCCTCGACGACGCGGTTGTAGAGCCCGATCTCGGCCGCGCGCGCGGCGTCGATGAAGTTGCCCAGCATGAGCAGCTCGCTCGCGTGGCCGTGACCGACGATGCGCGGCAGCAGCCAGGCCGCCCCCATGTCCGCTCCGGACAGGCCGACCTGGGTGAACAGGAAGGCGATCTTCGCGCTGGGCGCCGCGATCCGCAGGTCGCAGGCCGTGGCCATCACGGCCCCGGCGCCGCAGGTCGTGCCGTTGAGGGCCCCGACGATGGGCTTCTCGAGCCGCCGCATGGCGCCGATGAGATCACAGGTCATGCGGGTGAACGCCAGCAGCGTTGCGTCGTCCACCCCCATCAGCGCGCCGATGATGTCCTGGACGTCCCCGCCCGAGCAGAAGGCCCGGCCCGTTCCGGTGAGCACCACGCTCCGCACCGACTCTCGGTCCCCGAGGGCCCTGAAGGTGTCGCGGAGCTCGGCGTACGACTCGAAGGTCAGCGCGTTGAGGCGCTCGGGGCGCTCGAGACGGACGACGGCGACCCCGTCGGCCTCCTCGTAGTGGAAGGTCCTGGGCTGCATGGCGGAGAGAGGAGGATAGTCCCTTCGAGGCCGCTCCGGACGGGCCCCTGACGCCAGCCCCGGACGGGCTGCGCGCTCCGCGCCGGCCTCAGCGCAGCTGGACCCGGACCGCGTCCGAGAAGTTGGAGGCCGTCCCGCACCGGAACCAGGCCGTGAAGGCCACCGTGTCCCCCGGCAGCCAGGTGCCGCCCCCCAGGACCGGGGGGACCTGGAGCGGGATGGCGAAGCCGTCCCCGCTGGGACCACCGTTGCCGAACAGGCTCTCGCTGACCCCATCCGGACGGAAGAGGCCCACGCTGTTGAGGCTGGGATCCACGTTGCCCGCGAGCTGTCCGTAGCGCCCGAGCGGCGCCGCGAGGTACAGCAGGCCCGCGCTGACCGGAACGCCCGTCGTGAGGGGACCCGTGGAGCAGACGACCATGCTGAACTCCCCCGCGGGCCCGTCGACGATCCGCAGGCTCCCGGCCGTGACGCCGCTCGGGTCCTCGGCGTAGGTGATGCGCGCCGGGCCACTCGGGTTGGAGCCCGAGTTCGTCCCGCAGTGCGGGAGCGCAGGATCGGAGAAGGCGACGTCAGGAACCGGATCGCACGCAGCCCCCGGGACGTCGTCAGCGAAGAGCCGGAAGCTGAAGGAGGCGAACGGCTTGTTCGGGCCCAGCACGCACCCGAGCACGTTGCTGTAGCCGTAGGAGTAGCAGCCCGTCGGAAGGGTGATCGCCCCGCCGGCGGGCTCGACGACCTGCCAGAGGTCGGAGGCATTCAGGCCGGTGTTGCCGCACGAGCCGGAGGCGGGAGCGTAGTAGGTACCTCCTCCGCCGATCTCACCATTGGCACCGCCCGTGGCGGCGACGGTCCAGTCGGGGTCGCCAGCCAGGAGCCAGCCGATGCGGGCGCCGTGCGGCGTGGCCCCCCAGCCGAAGCCATCCTGCTCGATGACCCCGTCGTACCCCGGCGCGCAGGGCGCCGCGTCGGCTCCCACGTCGATCTCCGCGCCACCCGCCAGGTCCACGGTGATCGTCCAGAACGCGAGCCCTCCGAACGCGCCGCTCTCGGGGAGGTCCACCTGCACGGTGCCAGCCCGGTTGGTGCAGGCACCCGGCGCCGAGGGATCCGTGCAGGGGACGTAGGCGTCGTAGAGGTCGAGCGCGAGGGACAGGCTCCCGGGCAGCGCGGACGTCCCGTACGACAGCTGGAAGCCGTTGACGCGATAGCACTCACGGTCGGCCCCGAAGGGACTCGAGGCTCCAGGGAGCTGCCCCTCGTCGACCCACTGCGCCCCGTCCTCGTGGAGCAGTCCGGTCCAGTAGCTCCCTCCGGTGTCGTTCGCGAAGACGATGTCCGGCCCAGCGCTGGCGCTGGCTCCCGGGACACGAGTCCAGGTCCCCGTCGCGACGTGGTAGATGCCCGCGCTCCGGACTGGTGCGGAGACGCGGAGCGGGGACGGAGGGTCCCCCGCGGGCGCCTGGGCGGCCACCGCGGGGCCCAGGGCGAGCGAGAGGGCGAGCGCGAACATGGACCCAGCCTATCAGGATCCTCAAATGGCGAGCGGCGCCGCCCCAGGGGGCGACGCCGCTCGTTTTCAGGCCTCGTACGGTCTCAGATCAGCGGAACTGGATCTGGATCGCGTTCGAGAAGTTCGAGGCCGAGCCGCAGCGGTACCACATCGAGAACGAGATGGTGTCGCCCGGAGCCCAGGTGCCGCCGCCAAGGATCGTCTGCTTGGCGAGCGGGACCACGAAGCCGTTGCCGTTGGCGTCACCGTTGCCGAAGAGGCTGGCGCTGACACCGTCGGCGCCGAAGCGGCCGATGCCGTTGAGGGCAGCGTCCACGCCACCGGACACCTGGTCGTAGCGACCAAGGGGCGGAGCGAGGTACAGGATGCCGTTGCTGATCGCAACGCCGCTGGTGAGAGCGCCGCCGGAGCAGACCATCATGTTGAACTCACCGTCGGGACCGTCGACCACCTGGATGGTGCCGACCGTCGCGCCGGAGGCGTCACGGGTGTAGGACATCGAGGCCGGGCCGCTGGGGTTGGCGCCAGTGTTGGTGCCGCAGTGCGGGTTGGCCGGGTTCGAGAACACGATGTCGGGGACGGTGTCGCAGGAGGCGCCAGCGGCGTCCTCAGCCATCAGGCGGACGTAGTTGGACGCGAGCACGTTGTTCGGGCCCAGGCCGCAGCCGAGAACGTTGTTGTAGCCACCGTACCAGTAGCAGCCGGAGCCGATGATCTGGGCACCGGTGCTGGGCTCGACGACGCGCCAGAGGTCACCGGTGTTGAGACCGGTGTGGCCGAGGGTCGGGTCCAGGTTGCAGGAAGCAGTCGCGCTGTAGTAGGTGCCGGTACCGCCGATCTCCCCGTTGGCGCCGCCGGTCGCAGCCGGGGTCCAGTTGGGGTCACCAGCGAGGATCCAACCCATGTTGCCGCCCTGGGCAACAGCACCCCAACCGAAGCGGTCGAGGGAGGTGTCGGCGTCGTACAGGGGGGCGCAGGGGGCGCCGTCAGCGTTCATTTCGATCTCCGCGCCACCGGCGAGGTCGATCGAGACGGTCCAGAAGCCCGTGCCGCTGCCGCCGTTCTCCGGCAGGTCAGCAGTCGCGGCGCCGGCCCAGTTGATGCAGCTACCCGGCTCGTTCGGGTCGGTGCACGCGGCGTAGGCGTCGTACAGGTTCATGTCCATGGTGAGGGTGCCGGGAAGGCTCGAGGTGCCGTAGGCGATGTCGAAGCCGTTCACGCGGTAGCACTCCTTGTTGGCCCCGAAGGGACCGGAAGCGCCGGGGAGCTGACCCTCGTCAACCCACTCCGCACCGTTCTCGTGGATCTCACCGGTCCAGTAGATACCGTCCGCGGTGTTGTTGTAGATGATGTCGGGACCAGCGTTGGCCGTCGCACCAGCGGTGCGCGTCCAGGTGCCAGTGGTGACGTGGTAAACACCCGCGTGCTTCAGGGGGCCAGTGATGCGCTGGGCCTGAAGGTCTTGCGGGCTCTGCTGAGCACCAGCGGACATGGCCAGAAGGCCCATGCCAGCGGCGGTCAGAAGCAGGCTCTTGGAGTCCGTTTTCATGAGTAGCCGAAACCTCGTAGGGAGTGCCGGAATAAGGGGAGAGATGATGGCGGGTCCGGCGCACGCCGTTCCCACTCAGGTGAAACCTAGCCTGCGGGAAGAGTCCCCGCTTGGAAAGGGGAGAAATCGCGTGGTTGTGACCAACAGCCACCCCGACGCGCCCAATCCGCCTTGCGCTGCCCCTAACCCGCCCCAGAATAGGGACTTACAAGAGACATCCCTCCCGAAGGGCCTGGACGCCCTGGAACCTGTTTCCACAATTGGGCCCTCGGAGGCGCCCTCGAACCGCGGAATCGTGGCTCAGGGTAGGACAGCGGTGGCCTCGATCTCCACCAGAGCCCCCTCCTCGAGCAGGTCCGCGACCTGCACGAGCGTCATGGTGGGCCACGTACGGCCCAGGCGGGCCCTCCAGGCGGCGCCGACCGCCTCCAGGTCGGCCAGGTAGGCCTGCTTGTCCGTCACGTAGACCGTCACCCGGACCAACTGATCCCCCGTGGCTCCTGCCTCGGCCAGCAGGGCGGCCACGTTGGCCAGGGCCTGGTCCCACTGGGCGAGGAACCCGTCCGCCAGGCGCTCCTCGGTGTCCCAGCCGATCTGGCCGGCGAGATACAGGGTCCGTGAGGCACCCTCGACGAGCAGCGCATTCGAGTAGCCGCGCGGCCGAGGCCAGCCGTCCGGGAGAAGCGGGTCGATCTTCATTTGGGTGGGGGCGAGGCAGAGGGGGCGATGCCCGGCTCGACGACGACGCGCTCCCCGCCGCCGGGGAGCTCGAGCACCTGGCCAGTCCGCTCGCCCTGCAGCAGCTGGAGCGCAGCGCTCGCGACCTCGGCCGGCGTCACCAGGGTGCCGCTGGGATTGAGCCGGGCGTACTCCTCCTTCACGGCCTCGAGCGAGCGGCCCGTCCGATCGGCGACGAAGCGCGCGCCGGCGTCCGTCATGGGGGAGTCGACGAAGTGCGGGCAGAGCGCCTGCACGCCGACGCGCCCCCGCAGGTCGAGGGCCGCGCAGCGAGCCCAGCCGAGCAGGGCGTGCTTGCTGGCCGCGTAGCCCGCCACGTACGGCGCCCCGCCGAGGGCCGCGGAGCTGGCCACGAAGAGGACCTGTCCCCGGGTGCTCGCCTCGAGGCCCGGCAGGAGTCGCTGGGTCAGCTCGCGAGGCGCATGGAAGTTGACCTGCATCAGCCGCCGGGCGTGGGCGTCGTCGGCGGCCGCGGAGCCCACGGGCGCCGTCTCGACGATGCCCGCGTTCTGGATGGCCCAGTCCAGGCCCGAGCCGTCGGCGAGGACCCGAGTCGCGACCTCGGCAGCGGCTCCGGGCTCCCCGAGGTCGGCCGTCATGGGGCGGGGCTCCCCACCGGCCTCGCCCAGCCGCGCCGCGGCAGCCTGCAGGCGCTCCTCGCTGCGACCCAGGAGCCAGACCCTCGCCCCGAGCGCGCCCAGGGCGTCGCACAGCGCGAGGCCGATGCCGCCGCTGGCACCGGTGAGGAGGACGCAGGGAGCCGTCACGCCCCGAGCCTAGCGGGCGCCCGTGGCCCCTACCATGCGCGTGCGATGAGGCCGGACCTGCCCCCCACGCATTGGCCGACCGCCGCCGAGGCGGCTCGGGGCCAGCTGCTCACCCCGCTCCGGGTCGGCTCGTTCGAGAGCCGGACCCGGGGGTGGGTGCCCGCGATGGTCCCCTGGCGCGCCACCGAGGAGGGCTTCGTGACCCCTCAGGTGCTCGAGTGGTACGGCCGCTTCGCGGAGGGCTGGCCCGGCGTCCTGGTGGTGGAGGCCACGGGCGTGCGCGACGTGCCCTCGGGGCCCCTGCTCCGGATCGGGGACGACCGCTTCCTCCCCGGACTCCGCCAGCTGGTGGAGACGGTGCGGGAGCGCAGCGGCGGGCGGACGCGGCTGGTCATCCAGGTGCTGGACTTCCTGCGGATCCGGCGGCGGCCCGAGCCGGCCGCCTACTTCGGCCGGTTCCTGGAGCTGGACGAAGGCCACCGGGCTCGCCTCGCCACGCTCAGGCCCGAGCTGGCGGACGGCGACGAGACGACCCTGCGCACCGCGCTCCTGGGGCTCGAGCGTCCCGAGCTCGAGCAGGTGCTGTCCGCGCGCGAGCTGGAGGACCTGGACATGGGCGCGCGCGAGCGGGTGACCGACGTGCACCTCCCCCACGTGGCCGGGCTCCCGGCCGAGCTGCCCCCGCTCTTCGCCGCCGCGGCGCGCCGGGCGCGCGAGGCCGGCTTCGACGGGCTCGAGCTGCACATGGCCCACGCCTACACGCTGGCAGGCTTCCTCTCGCGGAGGAACACGCGCGAGGACGGGTACGGCGGGGACCTCGCGGGTCGCCAGCGCCTGCCGCTCGAGGTGATCGACGCCGTCCGCCGCGAGGTCGGGTCCGACTGGACCGTCGGGTGCCGGCTGCTCGGCGACGAGGTCATCGGGGGCGGGAGCCGGATCGAGGACGCGGTCGCCCACTCGGTGCGCTTCGCCGAGGCGGGGCTCGACTTCGTGTCGGTCTCGAAGGGCGGCAAGTTCGAGGACGCACGCCAGCCCGGGATCGGGCAGGCGGCCTACCCCTACACGGGGCCGAGTGGCCATGAGTGCATGCCGACGGTGCGGATCGAGGGCGGCCCCTTCGGCCGCAACCTGCACCTGTCACGCTCCATCCGGGACGCGCTGCGCGCTGCCGGGCACGGCACCCCCGTCGTGGGCGCCGGGGGCCTCGCCACCTGGGAGCAGGCCGAGAGGGCGCTCGAGGAAGGTGACTGCGACCTGGTGGGCGCCGCGCGGCAGTCGCTCGCGGATCCCGACTGGTGGCGCAAGGTCGAGCTCGGCCATGGCGAAGCGGTCCGCCGCTGCGTGTTCACCAACTACTGCGAGGGCCTCGACCAGAAGCACAAGCAGGTCACCTGCCAGCTGTGGGACCGGGACACCGAGGTCCCCGATCGCTCGGGGGACACCAGCCTCAGCCACGACGGGCGGCGGCGCCTGCTCGCACCGCCCTGGGACGCCTGAGCGCAGATCGCCGGCCTCAGCCGGTTGCCTGCTCCTCGATCCAGGCCTCGACCCGGGCGCGCAGGGTCATGAGGGGGAGCGTGCCCTCGCCGAGGATCAGGTCGTGGAACGCGCGCAGGTCGAGGGCGCTCCCGAGGCGCTCCTCCGCGAGGCCGCGGAGCCGACGCAGCTCGAGCTCCCCCATCTTGTAGGCGAGCGCCTGGCCGGGCCAGCTGATGTAGCGGTCCACCTCGGTGGTGCACTCGTGCAGCGAGAGGGCGGTGTTGCCCGCCAGGTAGTCGATGGCTCGCTGGCGCTCCCAGCCCATGGCGTGGATCCCCGTGTCCACGACCAGGCGGCAGGCGCGCCACATCTCGTAGGTCAGCCGGCCGAAGTGGTCGTAGGGCGTGTCGTACAGCCCCATCTCGATCCCGAGCCACTCGGAGTACAGGCCCCAGCCCTCGCCGAAGGCCGTCACGTACGCGCTGCGCCGGAAGGCGGGCAGGTGGTCGAGCTCCTGGGAGAGGGTGATCTGGAGGTGATGTCCAGGCACGGCCTCGTGCAGGGTCAGCGCCGGCAGGGTGTAGAGCGTGCGGCTCTCGAGCGCGTAGGTGTTGACCCAGTAGGTCCCCGCACGCGTGCCGTCAGCGGCTCCGGGCACGTAGCGGCCCCCCGTGTAGTGCGGGGCGATCGCGTCGGGCACCGGCTCGACGCCGTAGGGGTTGCGCGGGAGGCGCCCGAAGAGCGCGGGCAGCTCCGCATCGGCGCGCTTGGCGAGGCGACTCGCCCGCGCGAGGAGGTCCTCGGGACTGCTGGCGACGAAGCGCGGGTCGGACCGGAGGGCGTCGAGGAACTCCTCGAAGGTCCCCTCGTGCTCGAGGTCCTCCATGATCGCCGCCATCTCCCCGCGGATGCGTGCGACCTCGTCGAGGCCGATGCGATGGACCTCGTCAGGGGTCACGTCCAGGGTCGTGAACTGGCGCACCAGGTGCTCGTACCAGGCGCGGCCGTCGGGGCGATCCGAGCATGCGAGGCTCGTCAGGGCGCCGGGAAGCAGCTCGCCCTCCGTGAACGCCGCCAGGGCGCGGAAGCTGTCCCGCGCGGCCAGCACCGCCGAGCGCGCGCGCTCGAGGTCACCCTCCAGCGCCTCGGCGCTCACGACCTCCGGCAGGTCCTCGAAGGGACGCCACCAGCCCAGCTCCTCCGGCTCGCCCTCCGTGTGCACGCGGACCTGCTCCAGGAAGCCGCGCACGATGAGCTGCGGCGCGGTGCAGCCGCGGGCCAGGCCGTCGCGGAGGTTGGCCACGTGCTCGTCCACGAGCGACGGGATGCGCTCGAGGCGGGCGAGGTAGCGCTCCAGGTCCTCCGTGTCCTCCAGGCGGACGCGGTCCCCCATCCCGGCGAGGGAGGTGTGGAAGCCCGAGTCGCTCACGAAGGGGATCTGGTGCGCCCCGAAGCGATGCGCCGCCAGGCGGTCGGCCACGTCCCGCGCGAGCATCGCGCGGGAGATGCGGTCGCTCGCATCCAGTCGCTCAGCATCCAGGGCCTCCAGGTCGCCGAGCAGCACCGCGTCCTCGGCGGCCCAGCCGTCGCGAGACTCCTTGCCGATCGAGGCGGGGATCGCCGGCGCGCCGTCCTCCCAGACCCCCAGCGGATCGCGCTGGCCCTGCAGCTCGGCGTCGCGCGCCACGAGGCGCGCGAGCGCGGGGTCCGTCACGCCGTCGACCGTCGAGGGGGCGACACACGCGGTGACGCAGGAAGCGAGGGCAACAAGAGGGAGCAGGCGGCGCATGGCGCCAAGGTAGCCCCCGCACGGGACCGGGGCCGCTCAGCCTCCCGTGGACGCGCCAGCTTCCGCAGCGGGCGAGGCTGCACCGACCGACGTGCCCCCAGAAGGACGCACGCGCCCACGCTCCCCGAGGCTGCGCTGCTGCTCCTCCCAGGCCACCTCGGCCGCCGGCAGGGCCTCCTGGGCCTGGGCGAGCCGCGTCGACGCCGCATCGAGGTCGCCCGCGAGGGCCGTGAGGGTCGCAGCGGCGGCATCCCGCGCGGCGCGTGCCGCCTCTGCCGCCGCGGTCGCCTCCTGCAGCGCAGCGCGACTGGCGCTCAGGTCCGCCTCGGCCGAGGCGAGGGCCGTGCTCGCGTCCTCGGCAGCCTTCTGGCGCGGCTCGAGCAGGGCCACCCATGCGGCCAGTCGTGAGGAGGCCGTGAGCGCCTCGATCTCGGCGGCCGCCAGCTCCTCGCCGGCGATGCGCGCCTCGGCGGCGGCCCCGCGCGCGAGGGTCCGGGCGAGGTCCCGTGCCTTCACCAGGTCCGCGTCGTTGCTCCCCAGGGCCTTGGCCTCGGCCTCGGACTCCGCGGCCAGCGCCGCATCGAGCGCCTCGCGGGATGCGGCGAGGCGGGCCCGAGCCCCGTCCAGTGCCTCGCGCCGCTCCGCCTCCAGCGTGCGGCGTCCCTGCGCCTCGGGCTCGAGCTCCCGGACGGCCTGCCGGGCGCGATCCCGCGCCGCGCGCCGTGCTTCGACCTCCACACCGCGCGCCTCGGCATCGGCGCGTCGTTCCTCCTCGGTCGATCGCGCCGCAGCGAGGGTGGCGTCCGTGCCTGAGAGACTCGCACGCTGCTGCTCGACCAGCGGCGCGAGGCGCTCCTCCTCGGCCATCCAGGTCCGCACCTCGGCGCGCGCGGCGTTCACGGCGCGCTGCTCCTCGGTGATGGGGTTGGAGCGCACGGTGCCACGGAGCTCGCCGGAGGCCAGCTCGAAGATCCGGACGCGGCCGTCGAAGCCGCCAACGAGGGCGTGGCGCCCGTCGTGCGAGAGCGCGACCGCCGAGGCCGGGCCAGGAACGGCGCCGAGCTCGGCCTGGCGACGGCCCTGCTGGTCGTGGGTGCGTCCGCGCGCGTCCCGCCCGGCGGTCAGCAGCAGGCCCTCCCGGCTGAGATCCAGGGCGAGGACCGCGGAGTCGGCCTGGAAGGCGCGCTGCTCGCGGCCGTCCTCCATGCGGAAGAGCCGCACGCGTCCGTCCTCGATCCCCACCGCCAGGACGTTCGAGTCCGCGCGCCAGGCGAGGGACGTCACGCGAGCGCCCACGGGCGGCAGGGCGTGGAACTCCCGGCCGGTGTGAGCCTCCCAGACGAAGAGGCCCCCGCTGCGATCACCCGTGGCGAGCAGCACCCCGTCGGGGCTGTAGCGCGCGGCCGTGATCCAGTCGGTGTGCGCGGTGAGCTCGAAGGCCAGGTCACCCGTCGCCGTCAGGTGGACCCGAGCCACCCGATCGGGCCCGCCGAGGGCCACCATGCCGTGGTCCGGATGGATGTGAGCAGCCAGGACCTGGTCCGGCTCGTCCCCCACCTCGAACAGGCGTGCGCCCGTGTTCATGTCCCAGCCGACGGCCAGGCCTCGGTCCGCGCCCCTCCCGCCGCCCGCCAGCAGCACCGCGCCGCTGGCACTGAAGGAGAGGTCGTGGATCTGCCCCTCCTCGAAGGCGAGCACGCCGACCGGCTTCGCGCCGGGGGTCCGGACGAGGCTGACCTGGCGGTGGGCGGCGATGGCGACGAGCGGTGCGCCGGGGCTGGTGGCCATGGCGGTCACCGGTCCCATGGTCTCGCTCCACCAGAACGGCTGGAGCGAGAGGCCCTCGGGGATCGGGGCAGGCCCGGCCGAGGGCGGAGGCACGAACGCGGCCTCGACGACGCCCACGGCGCCGCTGCCCTCGTCCGTGGCGTCCACCCGCGCACCCGCGTCGATCCACGCGCGCAGGACGGCGAGCTCGTCCTCGGGCAGGTCCTCGTCCGGCGGCATGTGGGGCTCCTCCCCCCCGCCGGTGAGCTTCCAGAGCAGCGAGCTGCCGTGGTCGCCGGGGACCACCGCGGGTCCCGAGGAGCCGCCCGCGAGGATCGCCTTCACGCTGCGCAGGTCGAGGCCGTTCTTCGCGCGGCTCCCCCTGTGGCACGAGAAGCACCACTCGCGCAGGATCGGCTTCACGTCCTCCGCGTAGTTCGGCGGATCGTCCTGCGTGACGGGCTCGCTCGCCGCCGCAGCCGCCGGCCCGGCGAGGAAGCCGAGCGCAATCAGGCCTGCTGCGGGTGCGAGGAGCGGAGGGGTCTGCATGGAACTGGATCGAGGATAGGCGGCCCGCTCGCAGCTGCCCGGCGGGCGCGCGAACGGGTCCGAGAACGGGTCAGTGCTGGAACTGGAACTCGCGGCTGTTCAGCAGGCTCCAGAAGAGGTCCTCGAGGACCTCGCGGGGATCGGCGCCCTCGACGGCGAGCTCCTCCTCGACCAGGCGCAGCTCGGCCGCGTCGGCCTCCCGGACGAGGCACCGCACGAAGAGGGCGCGCGCCACGTCGAGGGGCGCGGTCCCCTCCGCGAGCCGGGCCTCCACGAGGCCCCCCTTGCGGATCTTGTCGTGGACGCTCTGCCCGTTGAGCAGGTGCAGGGCCTGGGACAGGGAGGGATCGGTGGTCGACTCGCAGGCGCAGACGCTCTTGCGCTCCGACCTGCCGAAGACCCGCAGGAAGTGGTTGGTGGTGGCGCCGTCCGCGATCTGGACCGCGCGTGCCCCGAGGGGCAGCCCGCGGTGCTTCTCGGGATCGTCGGTCACCTGGCAGATCGCGTCGAGCAGCGTCTCGGCCCGCAGCCGCCGCACGCGGGCGCGGGCATGGTTGTCCTGGTCGTGGGCGTTGGCAGGGGTCGGCTCCGCGGAGCGCTGGTAGGCCCTCGACGCGCAGATCTCCCGGACCAGCGCGCGCGGGTCGTAGTCAGCAGCGACGAGCCGCTCGGCGAGCGCATCCAGCAGGCTCTGCACGGTCGCGGGGTTGGACACCCGGAAGTCGTCCACCGGCTCGACGAGACCGCGGCCCATGAGCTGCGCCCACAGGCGGTTGGCCTCGGCGCGTGCGAACCAGGGGTTCTCCGAAGAGACCATCCAGGACGCCAGGACAGCGCGCCGATCCCGCTCGTCGTCGGGAATCGCGCGGTCCCCCAGGAGCCGCGGCTCCACGGGGCGATTGGTCACGGGGTGGCGCACGTTGCCGCCGCCGCGATCGAAGATGACCTGCTCCCGCGGGTCCTCGGCCTGCTTGCGCCCCACCTGGGCGAAGAAGGCCGCGTAGCCGTAGTAGTCGTCCTGCGTCCAGCGATCGAAGGGGTGGTTGTGGCACTGCGCGCACTGGAGGCGGATCCCGAGGAAGGCCTGGGCCGCGTTCTCCGAGAGCTTGAGCGTGTCGCGCTCGGCCTGCCAGAAGTTGGTCTGCGGCGTAGCGAAGGTCCCGCCCTGGGCGGTGAGCAGCTCCCGCACCAGGTCATCGGCTCCGGCGCCCGCACCGAGCCGCGCGTCCAACCACTCGAACCAGCGCAGCGCGGCCTTGTCGCTGACCTGGTTCGAGGAGCGGATGCCGAGGCGCTCGGCCCACAGGGACACCTGCAGCTCGGTGAACTCCTTGCGCTCGAGCAGCTCGTCGACGAGGGCCGCGCGCTTCTCGGCGGTGGGACGCTCGTCCGCCAGGAAGGCCGCGCGTCGCTCGGGCGTCGGGAGGAGCCCGATCAGATCGAGGTGCGCCCGCCGGAGGAACGTGGCGTCGTCGCAGAGCGCCGAGGGAGCGATCCCGAGGCGTCGGTGCTTGCCGGCGATCGCCTCGTCGATCCAGTTGGAGGGCGCGACCCCCTCGGCCGGGTCGGCCCAGGGGTGGGCGCCGGAGGCCGGCAGCACGATCACGGGCAGCCCGACCGTGTGCGGCCCGTAGGCAGCGCTCACGAAGGCCTCCCCCGCGTCACGGCTCACCACGCCGCGCCCCTGCAGGGCGACGCTGGCCTCGTTGGAGGTCCGCAGCACGGCCAGATGGCTCACGTCGCGGTCGGTGCCGTCGGAGTAGCGCGCGCGCACGAGGACGCGTGCCTCCTGGCCGGGCCCGGCGAGGACGAGCTCGCGGGGCAGGACCTCGATGTCGACCAGCGAGGGCGCATCGGCACCCTCGGGACGGCAGCCCTCGTCGATCCAGCGGACGAGCGCGCGGTAGCCGGGACTGCCCTCCTCCATGAGGCGACCTCCCGTGTGCGGCACGACGCCCAGCGCCTTCTCGATCAGGAGGCTGTGCTCGGGGTAGGTCAGGTCGACGCGACGGCCGGGGTACTCCTCCACGACGCGCCGCACGTCCCCGCGCGGGTCGTAGCCGAAGAGCGAGAGCAGGAAGCCGTCCTGGCCCCGGGCGCTGCCGTGGCAGGAGCCGGTGTTGCAGCCCATGGACGTCAGCCAGGGGAGCACGTCCGTGTTGAAGTCGAGCTCGGGGTCCTCGCTCGCGCCGCTGACCTCGACCTGGACGCTGAGGGCCGTACCCCCCTCACCGACCACGAGCTGAGTGGTCCCGTCGGCGACCGGAACGAGCCGGCCGTCCTCGAGCCGTGCGATCGCGGGGTCGAGGACGCGCAGGGCGACCTCGTCCGTCCGGTCGTCCGTCGTGCCAGTCGTGGAGGTCGCGAGGACGAGGATCGCCTCCGCGTCGCGAGCCCCCTCAAGGCGCACGGCCTCGGGCAGGACCTCGATGCGGGCCGCGGGCGGGCGCGCTCCCTCCCCGCCTCCGCCAAGGAGGGCCGCGATCAGCAGGGACCCGATCAAGGCGCGCCTCCTGCGCTCCGCTCCTGGGCCGCCTTGCGCAGCTTCTCCAGACGACTGAGCGGCTTCTCCTGCGGCGCCGCGGGCTCCTCCGGCTTCGGCGCGGCCTTGGGCTCGGGCTTCGGCTCGGGCGCCGCGGCGATCGGCGGGGCCGGCCGCTGGACGCGCAGCTGTGCGGTCGAGGCGCCCTGGATCACGGTGCCGCCCTCGAGGTCGAACACGACCTGGAGCCCCGGCGCTCCGTGCTTCCCCGCCGGGCTGTCCTCGGCGGCCCGCAGCGGGAAGAGCAGCTGGGTGGTACCCGTCGCGAGCTCCAGCTCATCGGTCTCGACCTTGTGGGGCAGGCCCACCAGCCGCGCGCGGGCGCTGGCCGCGGGCAGCGACCGGATCGCGGCGTCGACGATCAGCACGCTCTCCTGGCCCTGCTCGACCGAGGCCTCCTTGGCCGTGAAGGTCGCGAAGGGCTCGACGACCTCGAGCCAGCCCGCCTCGGCGCCGATGCGCACGCGCGTGCCGTTCACCTCGGCCTCGGCGACCGCGACCAGGGGCCAGCGGCCGAGGGCCGCGTCAACCCGCGCCTGCACGGTGACCTCGGCCCGCGCGTCGGCCGCCGCGAACTGGCGGCTGCGGTTGGCGTCGATGCCTGGGGGGAGCACGACGAGGGTCACCGTGACCGCGCCCTCGAAGCCCTCGTCCCGCTCGACGACGAGCGGCAGCTGCAGCTGGCCCCCGCGCGGCAGCGGGACGGCCGGCGCCTCGAGGCGCACGCGGAAGGGCGGCGCCTCCATGACCGCCACGGGCAGTCGGTCCTCGTCCCAGCCCCAGTACAGGGTGTTGTTCTGCCCCTCGACCAGCTCGGTGCGCTGGTGGAGCTCGGCCACCTGCGCACCGTCCTGGCTCGGGCGCAGCGCGCGCACCCGAGCGCCGCGGGCGCCGACCGGCGCCTCGGGCGCCGCGCGCAGGAGGACGGGGACGACCTCGGTGGGAGCGGGCGTCGGCAGGACCTCCGCCGTGACCCCCTCGGGCAGTCCCTCGAGCTCGACGGAGAGGTCCGCCCCCAGACCGGCGCGCTCGATGCGCAGGGGCACGGAGGCGAGCCCTCCGCGGGGGACCGCGACCTGGCGGACGTCGCCGGCCGTGGTCAGGACGACGGACGGGCGCGGCGGCCCGATCTCGACGCGGTAGGCGAAGTCGGGGCCACCGCGGCCGAGGTGGTCACTCACCTCGACGACGTAGGTGCCGTCGCGCTGGGCCCCGAACTGGAGGCCGGAGTCCGGGCTGCCCGCGTCGTCGTCGTTGTCCACGCCCTTCCCCTTGCTGCCGACCACCCGCGTCACCGGATCGAGCGGACTGCGGAGCCGGCGAGCCCAGGTGCTCACGCGCACCTGCTGCCCCTTCACCAAGGTCACCTCCCAGCGGTCCACCTCGCCCGGCTCGGCCAGCACGCCGTTGAGGGCGGCCGGGATCGCGATCGGGCCCTCGGCGGCGCCCTCGAGATGGTTGGGCAGGTCGTTGACGCGCAGCCAGAGCGGACTCAGCGAGCCCTCGGGGACGAGGGCCGTGACCCCCGGCGGGCAGAGGCCCTGGGTCGGGCGCGCCGGCTCGAGCCGGGCGCTGAGGGAGGGTCGGGCCCCCACCTCGCTGAGGCCCGCCAGCTCGAGCTCGGTGCCGGGAGCGCCACCGAGCGGCAGGGTCAGGGTCGGGCGGAAGCCGCGGCGCACCGAGAGCGCGTAGCGGCTGTTGTTGTTGCCCTTGTAGCTCGCCTCCCCGACCTGGAGCAGGTAGCGGCCGGCGTCCCCGATCCGGACCTGGAGCGTCGGGTCCTGGCGCGAGAGGGCCGCGTCATCGGACGAGGCGATCGTGAAGCCGCGTGGATCCAGCAGAGTCAGCGCGGGGTCGAAGAGCGTGTCGCCCAGGCGCATGCCGAGCAGCTCCACGCACAGCTCGTCGCCGGCCTCGAGGTCCAGGGCGAACAGATCGACGTTCTCGTCCCCGGCCACGCCCGTCACGACGGTCCCGAGCGGGAGGGCCTGGGCCGTGGCCGCGTCGCCGTTGGGCTCGCTCTCCTCGACCACGGGGAGGTCCGTGACCGCGAGCAGCCGCACGCCCGAGAGCCCCGAGTCGCCCACGAACCGCAGGCCGTGGAGCCCGAGCCCGGCGTCCTCCGGCACGCGCACGCGCACGTCCGCGCGACGCTTGTTGCTGCTCACGACCTCGAGGAGCTCGAGGTCGAGGGTCTCACTGAGCAGCTGGCGCGGCTCGGGCAGGTCGCGCCCGCGGAGCTGCAGCTCGACCTCTTGGCCGCGCTGGACGCAGCGTGGGTAGACGAGCTCGAGCCGGGGGCCCTGGGCGGCCGCGGGGACCGCCGGCAGCAGCGCAGCCGCCAGCGCGACGATCGCCCTGGACCCACCCCGAGCACGCGGGCGCATCAGGCCAGCAGGCCCCGCAGGACCCGTCCCTCCTTGACGATCTTCACGGGCCGCGTGCCCCCGGCCATGAGCTCGCGAGCGGGGTCGATGCCCAGCTGCGTGAAGAGGGTCCGCGCGAGGTCCTGCGGCCCCACGGCCCGTTCCACGACGGAGGCTCCCGTCGGGTCGGTCGCACCGTGGACGTGGCCACGCTTGAAGCCGCCGCCCGCGAGCGCGATGGAGAAGGCCTTCGGCCAGTGGTCCCGGCCGCCGTCCGGGTTGATCTTGGGGGTCCGGCCGAACTCGGTGCTGAGGAAGACGATCGTCGAGTCGAGCAGGCCGCGCTCGTCGAGGTCCTGCACCAGGGCGGCGAAGGCCTGGTCCACCGGGGGCAGGCTGCGCTGGATCCCGCGCGCGATGCGCTGGTGGTGGTCGAAGCCCCCGAATCCGACCGTCACGTAGCGGACGCCCGCCTCGACGAGGCGACGCGCGAGGAGCAGCTGCTGGCCCGGGTTGTGCCGCCCGTAGC
>WTJQ01000258.1 GCA_011524785.1 Planctomycetota bacterium
GGCTGAGCTGTGAGCGCGGGCCGCTCCTCGACGCGCGCGGACGCGAGGCCTTTCCGCTCCTCGCCGGCTCTCGCTCGGGTCTCGCGCCGGGAGCCGCCGTGGCGGACGGCCTTCGGTTCGTGGGCCGCGTGCGGCGAGCAGGTCCGCTCGCCGGCTCGGTCGAGCGGCTCGAGCAGCCGGGGGCGAGCGTGCACGCGGTCGCGCTCCTCGAGGAGGGCGGCCGCCTGCCGATCGTGCTCGGGCGGCTCGCGTCCCTCGGCGAGGTCGCCCCCGGGCAGCTGCGCCTGCGCTGGATCGGCTCCGCCGAGGTCTCACGCCGGGCTGGCCTGCAGGCGTCCCTCTGGACCCTCGCCGGGGAGCGCGGCGTTCCCGGGGGGCTGCTGCTGGGGACCTGCGCCCTCCCGGTCGGGCCAGGACCCCACGACCTGCTCGTCGAGCGTCCCTCGTCCCTCGCCGAGCCGCCGCTCGTGCTGAGCGCGTGGATCCCCGGGGAGGTCGCTCGATGAGGCGTCTCTCGCTGTTCGCCTGGCTGCTCGCCTTCGCATGGTGCTCGTGGGCCTCCATGGGCGCTGCGGCCCTGGACGGACTCCTCGGCGGCTGGGGCCCCGACCTCGTGCTGCTGCTCCTGGCAGGCGTCGTGGCGGCGCGTGGCCGACGCGCGCACCTCGGGCTCGCCGTCTGCGCCGCGTGCGCGCGCAGTGCCCTGGACGTCACGGCTCCGACGGTGGTCCTGGCCGCGACCCTGCTCGCCTTCCTCGCGGCGCGGCTGACCGCCTCGGTCCTCGACCGGAACGGCCTGCTCGGGCGCCTCGGCATCGCGGCGGCTGCCGCCGTCACCTTCCACGGCTGGCGCGCCGTCGCGTCCCTGAGCCGGGGCGAGCCGGACGCTGTCCAGGGCCTCTTCGGGCCGCTGCTGACCACGGTGCTCCTGGCTCCGCTCCTCATGCCGGCCCTCGCCGGCCTCCCGGGGCTGCGCCCCTTCACGGGGGAGCGCCGATGAACGGGCTGCGCCGCTTCGTGCCCCTGATGGTCGCCTTCGCGATCGCCCTCGCCGCGCTGGTCGTGCGCCTCTACGAGGTGCAGGTGGGGGAGCACGGCGTCTGGGCGCGCGAGGCCCTGGGCCTGGTGCGCGAGAGCAGCGTGCTCCCCGCGCGGCGCGGACCGATCGTCGACCGCAACGGCGTCGTGGTGGTCGAGGACGAGGAGGACTACGTGCTCGACTTCGTCTGGCGCGAGTTCCGCCGCGAGCACCCGGTGGGCGCCGTGGCCCAGGCCTGCTCGCAGCTGTTCGGTCGTCCCGTCGGGCTGGAGGAGGCCGATGCGAACCTGCTCGCGTGGGGGCAGGCCCTCGTGCAGCTGTCCCCGGACGACCTCGAGGCCTTCGCGCGGGGCGAGGCGCTGCCCTGGCAGGGCGAGCTGCTGCCCGCCCTCGCATCGGACCCCGCGGAGGCGCGGCGCCTCGCGCGAGCCACCTGGAGGCGCACGCGCGCCGGCGACGCGCGCTTCTACATCGAGAGCCTGCTCGGCGTCACGAGTCGGGAGACCTATGCCCTCAGGCAGCGCGATCCGGACGCGTGGGACGCGCGCCCGTTCCTCCAGCGCATCGCCGCCGTGCGCGAGGCCTACGCGTCCCTGGGCCCGAACGAGGCCGAGGCCGCGCTGCTGCACGACTGGAGCACGGGCCTGCAGCAGGCGCGCGAGCGCCTGGCCGCCTTCGCGGAGCGGCTCGCCGAGCGGCGGACCGGCGAGCGACGGACCGGCGGAGCGGCACCCGCGGTCCGGTCCTGGTCCACGGGGAGCGAGGACCCGCAGCTGACGGAGCTCCTGCAGCGGCTCGAGGGGATCCGCACGGACGTCGAGGACGCCGTTGCGGACAGCCTCTTCCTGGCGGCGGCGGGATTCCCGGCAGCCCGCCTCTCGACCAAGAACCTCGAGCGCCTCGACCTCGAGTGGCTGCGCGTCGCCCTGGTGTGGGACGACGCTCGGATCGCGGCCTGGCGCGCGCGCCGCGGGGCGCGTGAGGGCGGCCCCGGCGAGTCGCGCGCGCCCGGGACCTCCTGGCTCGCGGCGCGGGTCTACACGCGGCTCCAGCTGGCGCGGGAGCGCGCGGCCGACGGGGCCAGCGCCCTGCCCGCCTCGGAGCGGGTCCTCCTCGAGCTCCTGCGGCCGTTCGCGCCCGGTGGCGAGGCGCTCGAGGACTGGCGGACCCTCGCGGTGCCGGCCCCCGTGCCCGCGCTGGAGCGCGCCCTCGAGGGCGGGCTGCGGGCAGCTCCCGAGCCGCTCCTCCTTCCGACCCAGCGGCCGGCCGCCCTCGCCTCGCGAGTGGATGCGGACGCCCCCCGAGCACGCTGGTCCGCGGACCACGCCCACCTCGAGCGCGTCCTCGCGCTGGGTTCGACGCCGCAGGAGCCCGGCGACGTCGGTCGCCTGCTGGCCCTCGCCACCCGCGCGCGGGACGAGTGGTCGGAGGGCGACCTCGAGCCGATCGAGCGCCTCCTCGGGCGCCTCGACCACCTCGTCCAGGCCGAGGTCGCGCGCCTGCTCGGGCCCGCTGCCGAGCCGGCGGCCTTCGAGCCCGAGCGCCTGGCCCAGGCCCTCGAGCCCCGCGACCACCTGCTCAAGGACCACAGCCTGCGGCCGCGCCGCCTGCTCGACCGCCCCGACTACGACCTCATCGCGGCGATCACGCGGTACCCCACCGAGCACGCGGGGTTCGTGGTGCGGCCCCGGCACACGCGCCGCTGGCGCAGCTTCGACGACGGCCGGACCCGGAGCCTCGGCGTCGACCTCGAGGTCGAGCCGCGACCGCTCCTGACGGAGCTGGTGGGCGCGGTGCGCTCGCCCTCGCTCATCCGCGTGATGCGCGAGCAGGACGAGCTCGAGCGGGCGCGGGCCATCGAGGCCGGGCTCGACCGGGACGAGGCGGGCTTCGACGAGCTCGCGCGGATCTACGGCAGCACGGTGCACGCGAGCGAGAAGGTGGGCGGCTCGGGCCTGGAGGCGCACTTCGACGCGGAGCTGCGCGGGCGGCACGGCTTCCGTGAGTCGATCGGGCTCGCCGAGCGGGGGGAGGACGGCTTCACCGGCGAGGAGCCGCCGCAGGACGGCCTGCCCCTGCGGCTGACCGTGGACCTCGACCTCCAGCGCGCGGCGCTCGCCGTGCTCGAGCGCCCGGAGCTCCCGAGCGAACCCAAGACGGACCTGGACTGGTACCGCGACCCGGTGGGGGCGCTGGTCCTGGCGCGCGTGGACGGCGAGGTCCTGGCCGCCGCCTCGGTCCCGACCCGAGCTCCCGAGCACGGGCGCTTCGCGGGGGACGAGCAGGACGGCCGGCGCCGCGTGGACGGCGAGCGGCTGCTGGCCGGCCTCGACCGCACGCTCCGCATGCGCGGGTTCCAGCCGCCGGGCTCCACCATGAAGCCGCTGGTCGCTCTTTGGGCCCTCGAGCGCGGCTGGGTGGACGCGGACGGGGAGCGGCAGCCGTTGCACGCGACCATGCCTGTCGTCGCCTGCGGGCACCCCTCGGGATGGGGAAAGGTCGCCTGCAACATCGGCGCGGGGCACTCCATGGCCCTGCACGGTCAGTCTTACAGCGATTCGACGCCCGACATCACGCTCCACGACGCGCTGCCCCACTCCTGCAACGCCTACTTCGCCTGGCTGGGGCACCACCTCCTGGCAGAGGAGCACCGCGAGCTCGCGGCCACCTTCGGCCTCGGCGAGTCCACGGGCGTCCGGCGCCGGCCCGGGACCGCGCAGGAGGCCGCCGCACGGCGCGGCGCCGCCCTCGTCGAGGAGAGCCGCAGCCACGGGTTCCTCGGGAACCTCGGGGAGCACGGCCGGCAGCTCGCGGGCAACGGCCTGGGCGTCCTGCAGGTCACGCCCATGCAGCTGGCCCGGGCCTACGCGGGCCTCGCCACCGGCACGCTCCCGGAGATGCGGCTCGTCGCGAGCGCCGGGGGCCGGCCGGTCCCTGCGGCCGGGACCGCGCTGCCCTTCGCGCCGGAGCACCTGGCGACGATCCGCGACCTCCTCGGCCGCGTGGTCACCGAGGGCTCCGCAAGGAAGGGGGGACTGGGCGTGGACCGTCTCGGGTTCCGCTTCGCCTGCAAGACCGGGAGTGCCGACATCACGAGCGCCGAGAACGGGCGGATCCCCGACGGCAAGGGGGGCACCACGGCCGGCGTCCGCAAGCACACCTGGATCGCCGGCTGGTTCCCGGCCGAGCGGCCGCAGTACGTGGCGGTGCTCCTCGTGCACAACACCGCGGCCACCTCCAGCCACGGGGCCGTCTACGTCATGAGCCAGTTCCTGCAGCGTGAGGAGGTGCGTGCGCTCGTCCGCTGAGCGCCGCCGTCATGCTCGAGCTGCTCGATCCCCGGCGCGTCCTGGACCCGCGCGGCGTGCGCTGGCGCGACGTGGACTGGCACGTGCTCCTGGTGGCGCTGCTGCTCGTCGCCATCGGGCTCGTCCTCCAGGCGGAGATGGCGGCGGCCGAGCCCGCCGGCGTGTCGGGCGGCGTCGACTACGCGGGGCACCGCGAGAAGCTGCTCGTCACGGCCCCTCTGTTGGCCCTGGCCCTGATGCTGCGGCCGAGCTGGCTGCGCAGCGCCGCCCCGTGGCTGTTCGCCGCCAGCGTCGTCCTGCTCGTCGCCGTTCGGTTCGTGGGGGTGGAGCGCAACAACGCGCGCCGCTGGATCCCGCTGCCGCACTTCGACCTCCAGCCGTCCGAGCTCGCGAAGCTGGGGCTCGTCCTCGTGCTCGCGACCCTCCTGGCGCGGCGTCGGCTCGAGGAGGCGCGCGAGTGGGTCCTGCCCCTGCTGGCGCTGCTCGTACCCCTGGGCCTCGTGGCCGCCCAGCCGGACCTGGGCACGGCGCTGACCCTGCTCCCGGTGACGCTCGGGATGCTGCACCTGGCCGGCGCGCGCGCCGGGGCCCTGGGCGGCCTCGTGCTCGCGGCCGTCGCGCTCGGCCTGCTCGGCTGGCGCACCGGGCTGGTGCAGGACTACCAGCTCGAGCGGGTCGAGACCTGGGCCGCCTCCTGGGACGCCGAGGAGCTGATCGACGGGCGCTACGGGCCCGCGTTCCACGCCTACCAGGCGCGGACCGTCCTCGGGAACGGCGGCTGGCTGGGCACGGGGCTGGGCGAGGGCGTGGCGAACGGCGCGCGCACCCTGCCCGAGCGCGACAGCGACAGCGTGTTCGCCGTGGTCGGGGAGGAGTTCGGGTTCGTTGGCGGCGTGGGCTTCCTGCTGCTCTACGCCCTCCTGCCCACGCTGCTGATGCTCTCGGCCTCGCGCCAGCGCGACCGCTTCGCGCGGCTCGTGGTGGGGGGCGTGGCGCTGCTGCTGGCCTCGCACCTGGTGATCCACGTGGCGGTCAACGTGGGGCTCGTGCCGATGACGGGCCTGCCCCTGCCGCTGGTGAGCGCGGGCGGCTCGAGCCTGCTGGCGAGCCTGATCGCGCTCGGGGTCGCCCTCGGCCAGGCGGCGCACCGGACCCAGAGCCTGGACCGCGACAGCTTCCGGGCCTTCTGATCGGGGGCAAGCGGCCCCGTCAGTCCGCGCGCCGGAGCAGGCCGCTCCACGCGCCGTAGACGACCGCGCCAAGGGCCAGGACGCCGAGGCCCAGAGAGGTGACGCTCCACGGGCTGCTCCCGAGGTTGCCCACCACGACGCCGGTGGCGATGAGGGCGTAGAGCGCGGGGAACAGCGGGAAGAGCGGGCTGCGGAAGGGACGATCCGGCGCGCCCGGGGCCAGCCGCAGCAGCGCGAGCGCGCAGAGGCCGTGGAAGATCCACTCGGCGAACACGACCGAGTCGCCGAGCTGTCCCTTCACGTCCCCGGTCCACGCGAGGTACAGGCAGCAGACGGCGGCCTGGACGAGCAGCGCGTTCACGGGCGCGCCTGTGCGCGGGTGGACGCGCCCGGCGCTGGCGAAGAACAGGCCCTGACGCGCCATGGCCACGTAGATCCCGGGCGTCGAGATGAGCGTGGCGACCAGGAAGCCCAGGGCGCTGATCGCCATGGCCCCCGAGAGGAAGCGCGCGCCGTGGTCCCCGAGGGTCGCGACCGCGAGCGCGCTGGCCACGTCGGGCTCGGTGGCCAGGGCCGGCAGGCCGAGCACGCGCACGTAGGCGAGGTTGAGCAGCCCGTAGACCGCCGCCACGCCGGCGACCCCGCCGAGGATGGCCCGCGGCAGGGTGCGCACCGGGTCCTCCACGCTCGGCGCGATGTAGGTCACCAGCTGCCAGCCGCCGAAGGTGAACAGCACGGGGAGCGTGGCGCGCACGAGGCCGGTGGGGATCGAGGGGGCTCCCGCCGGCGGGGCGGCCGGCGCGGCCGGCGCGACCAGGGCGAGGCCCGCCACGACGAACACCGCGATGGCCAGCAGCTTCGCGGCCATGCACGCGTTCTGCAGGACGGCTCCCGTCTTCACCCCGCGGCAGCCCATGGCGGTGACGCCCAGCACGATCACGGCGGCCAGGCCGCGCAGCGCGGACGGGCTGGCCTCCCAGCCCGCGACGCTCGCGACCTGCAGGGCACAGAACTCGGCCACGCCCGCCGACGCGCCGGTCGAGACCACCAGCAGCACGATCCAGGCGAAGAGGAAGGCGGGGAGCCGTCCGACGCCCTCGCGCAGGTACTCGAACCAGCCGCCCTCGCGCGGGAGCAGAGCGGCCAGCTCGGCGAAGGTCATGGCGCCGGCCACGGCGGCCAGGGCGCCGATGGCCCAAGCGCTGAAGTAGGGGGCGGTCTCCGGCAGGAGCCGCGCGACCTCGCCGGGCTTGTAGAAGATCCCCACCCCGATGATGCCGCCCATCACGAGCAGCGTGGCGTCGAGGGTGGTCAGCCGTCGGGGACCGGCCGGAGGAGGAGAGGCGGACTTGGCCGTTGGGGAGGAGGCTGCGCTCACGCGCTCACGGTACCAAGCCGCGCTCCGGCAGCCCTGCGGCACGCCGCGGGCTTCCGGGGGCGCGCTCCGGGCCTACCATGGAGCCGTGCTGCGACGGCGACTCCTGCAGGGCACCCTCCTCGCCGGGACGGGGGCCGCGCTCTGGGCCTGGGTCCGGTTCGAACGCCTCATGGCGCCGTCCGCCCTCGGTGCGCTCGAGGGCGGAGGAGCCATCCCGCGCTCGGACGCTGCGCAGCGTCTGGTCGACGGCCTGATCCAGGACCTGGGCGGGCGTCCGCTGCTCGACGTGCACGCTCACCTCGCGGGCCGCGGGCCGGACTCGGGCTGCTGGACCAACCCGCGCCTGGACGATCCGACGTCCCCGGTCGACCTCGTCCGCGGCCGGGCCTTCCGCGCGGCCGGGCTGCCGGCTGCGGACGCGGAGGACGAGGCCTGGGTCGATCACCTCGGTGCCCTCGCCGCCGCCCTGCCGTTCCCCTCGGAGCACCACCTGCTCGCGTTCGACTACCGCTACGGCGCCGGCGGGGAGCGGGACCTCGAGCGCAGCGAGTTCCACGTCCCCAACGACTGGTCCGGCGCCGCTGCGGCGCGCTGGCCGAGTCGCCTCGCGGCGGCCGGGAGCGTGCACCCCGACCGGCCCGATGCCCTCGAGGAGCTGGACCGGCTCGCGGAGGCCGGCGTCCGCCTCGTGAAGTGGCTGCCCAGCGCCATGGGCATCGACCCCGCTGCCGAGCGCCATCAGGGGTTCTACGAGCGCCTCGCCGAGCGCGGCCTGTGGCTGCTCGTCCACACGGGCGAGGAGCGCGCGGTGGGGGACGCCTCCGAGGCCGACTGGAACCAGCCCCT
>WTJQ01000320.1 GCA_011524785.1 Planctomycetota bacterium
GGGCGGGCCCCTGGGACGGCTCCAGGCCCTCCTAGGCCCTCCCGAGCCCTCCTTGGGGCCCTCGAGGGGCCCGGTGCCTCAGGAGTGCAGACTGGGCAGTCTGCCCTCCCCGACTGAGACACCGCCCGACCGGGAAAAAGTTCCTGATCCCAGCGATCTCCGGGAGGTCGCGGTAGCGTCTGGATGTGGGAGGGGTGTGAACGCGCTCCTCGCCCCATCCTTCCTTCGACCGAGAAACTCCATGCGAATCCACCTCCACCTCCCCGCGCTCCTGCTCCTGGCGGGCGCTGCCGCGGCGCAGACCCAGGGCGACGACTGTTCGAACCCCCTGGCCGCCTCGCTCGGCACGAACAACTTCGACCTCACCGGCTTCACGAACTCCGGCGCGTACGACAGCACCTGCGTCGGCCGGGACGGCTTCGAGGACATCTGGTTCGTCTACACGGCCGCCAGCACGGATCTCCACCTGTTCGAGACCTGTGGCAGCGACATCGACACCACCCTTCGGATCTTCGACGGGAACACCTGCGGCAGCATCTGCCTCGCGGGTGACGACGACACCTGCGCGATGAGCAACGGCACCAACTGGGCCTCGAGCGCGGTCGCCCCCCTGACGGCCGGCCAGAGCTACCTGATCCAGATCGAGACCTGGGACGACGGCGTGGTCGGCCTCTCCAACCTCCAGATCTCGACCGTCGCCGGCGTCAGCAACGACGACTGCAGCACGGCCACTGCGATCAGCGGCGCGGGCCCCTGGAGCTTCGACACCTCGACCGCGACGGTCTCCGGCTTCAGCGGCAACTCGGCCTGCAGCAACTCCGGCTCCCTGGACGTGGGCCCGGACGTCTTCTTCGAGTGGACCGCCACGACCGCGGGCGACTACGAGTTCAACACGGAGTTCAGCCAGTACGACACCAAGCTCAACGTCCACCAGGGCGCTGGCTGCACGGCGACCTGCGCCGGCTACAACGACGACTTCTACGGCCTGCAGAGCCGCGTCGTCCTGAACGGCGTCAGCGCGGGTGACACGTTCCTCGTGCAGTGCGGCGGCTGGGGCGGTGCCTCTGGCGCCGGCGAGCTCAACATCATCCCCTTCGTCGACCCCTGCACGACCTACGGGGACGACACGCTCGAGGACAACGACTCCACGGGCACGGCGCTGGCCCTCACGGCCGGCTCCTACCCGGGCCTGGTGACCTACGACGTCGCAGCCGGCGTCGGGGACAGCGACTACTACGCGATCACCCTCCAGCCGGGTGAGTACTTCGATCTGACCTGCGTTCTGGCGAACCCGGGCACCGAGGACGTCGACTTCACCGAGTACGACGGTGCTGGCAACTACGTCCAGGACTGGGACACCAACGCGGTGACGATCGCCAACACGGGCGCCTCGGCGTCGACCCACATCATCGAGGTCCGTCCGGACTTCGCGTTCGGCAACCGCTGCGCGCTCTACGACATGGACCTGGCGATCACCGTCGACCCCTGCACCAACGTCCAGGACGACACCTTCGAGTCCAACGACACCGCGGCGACGGCGACCTCGATCGTCAGCGGGGTGTACACGGGCCTGAACGTGACCGACTCGGTCGATGCCGACCTGTTCACCTTCGTGGTCGCCGATGGCGCGACGTTCACGGCGGAGGCCCTCCACAACTCGGCGGGCTGCTCCAACGCGGACATCGACATGTTCCTGTACGACCCGATCCTCTCCCCCGTCGTGGAGGATCCGGCCACGGACCCCTTCGGCCAGGGCGAGATCGCCTCGGCCTACACCTGCGCGGATGCGGAGGTCCTGACCTGGACCAACACCACCGGGGCCGACGTGACCTGCGTGCTCCGCGTGTCGGTTTGGCCCGTGGGCGCACTGCCCGGCTGCTCCTTCTACGACCTCACCCTCGACGGTGCGGACGCGGACGGCCCGGACCTGTTCTGTGACCCGGCGAACGTCAACTCGAGCGGCAGCTCCGTGACCCTCGCGGCCTCCGACTTCTCGGGCAGCGGCGTCTTCCACATCGAGGCCACCGGCGGACCGAACAACCAGTTCGCCATGGTGATCGTCTCCTCGACCGCCATCGATCCGGGCATCCCGGTCAGCGACGGCAACCTGTGCCTCGGCGCCCCCATCGGGCGCTACAGCACCAACGCCGGCCCGGGCCTGAACTCGATCGGGCGCTTCGACGCCAACGGGATCATGCAGAACCTCTTCGGCACCTCGACGAGCGGCACGGGCTTCGACGTCCCCGCCGTCCTTCCCTCGCCCCCCGGCGGGATCATCAACACCGGCTCCACCTGGCACTTCCAGGTCTGGTACCGGGACGGCTCGAACTCGAACTTCTCGAACGGCATCTCGGTCGCCTTCTGATCGGTTCGAAGCCAAGGCGTGAGGCTCACGGGCCCTCGCCAGCTGCGGGGCGCTCCCTTCCCAGGGAGCGCCCCGCTCGCTTGGGATGACCTCTCACGCTGGACCGAGGCCCTCGCCGCGCGCCAGGGGGCCCCTCAGCGAGGCGCCCGGAGAGCGCATCGAGGGGATCTCCCCAGTGAGCGCCCGACCACCGCGCCCTTGCTCCAGGCAGCAACGCGAGGGGCCTCGGCACCGGGAACCCTGCGGCGATGCCGCCAGGAGGGCCAGGGACCCGGGGCCGTTCTCCCTCCAGGACTTTGGCCCTTGTGGCTCGAATCGAGGCAGGGCACATTGGAGGGAGGCACCCGCCCCTCTTCCCATGAATACCAAGATCCTTCTTCCGACCCTCCTCCTCGGGCTGGCCGGCGGCGCGTTCGCTCAGGGCGACGACTGCTCCAACCCGCTCACCGTGAACCTGGGCTCCAACCCCCAGGACCTGACCGGGTTCAGCGACTCCTTCTACTACGACGGATCCTGCGTGGGCCGCGACGGGTTCGAGGACATCTGGTTCGTCTTCACGGCGACCACCAACGACATCCACCGCTTCCAGACCTGCGGGAGCGACATCGACACCACCCTGCGCATCTTCGACGGGACGGCGTGTGGCGGCTTCTGCATCGCCGGCAACGACGACGCCTGCGCGATGAGCAACGGCACGGCGTGGGCCTCGGACGTCTCCACCGCCCTCGTGGCTGGCCAGAGCTACCTCATCCAGGTCGAGACCTGGGATCCTGGCATCGTGGGCATCTTCGACCTGCAGATCTCGAGCTTCCCTCCCCCGCCCAACGACACCTGCAGCTCGGCGGACGTGCTCACGGGTGCGGGCCCCTGGTCCTTCGACACCAGCGGCGCCTCGGCCAGCGGCTTCAGCTCCGGTAGCTCGATCACCTGCGGCACCGGTGCCCTGGACATGGGCCCCGACCTCTTCTACGAGTGGACCGCTCCCGCAGCCGGTGACTACCAGTTCGACACCTGCGGCTCCGGCTACGACACCAAGCTGACCGTGCACGCTGGCTCCGGCTGCGCCGCGGTCTGCGCCGGCTACAACGACGACGGGCCCTGCGGCGCCCTCAACAGCGAGGTCGTCGTGACCGGCGTCAACGCCGGCGACGTCTTCCTCCTCCAGGTCGGCGGCTTCGGCAACGCCTCGGGCAGCGGCGTCATCAACATCGCTACCTGGGTCGACCCCTGCCTCTCCTTCGGCGACGATCTCTACGAGGAGAACGACACCTGCAGCACGGGCACCGCGCTGAACGACGGGCTCTACGGCGAGCTCACGATCTCGCTGAGCGACCTCGACATGTACACGTTCACGGTGCCCGACGGCGGCACCCTCGACGTGACCTGCTACCACGACCTCGCGCAGGTGGACATCGACATGTTCCTGTACGACGTCTCCTTCGGGGCCTGCAACGACGACCCGTCGGCCGACCCGATCAACGGCGGCGAGCTGGCCTCCGGCTGGACCAGCGCGGCCCCCGAGGTCCTCAGCTGGCAGAACGGCACCGGGGCCGACGTGGACTGCGTCCTCCGGGTCAGCGTCTGGCCGAGCTCGACCAGCCCCTGCGGTGAGTACGACCTCGAGATCTCCGGCACCGGTCAGAGCGGGCCGGCCCTGTTCTGCAACCCGGCCAACGCCAACTCCACCGGCAACTCGGTGACCCTGGCCAGCTCGGACATGTCCGGCAGCGGCGTCTTCCACATCGAGGCCGAGGGCGGTCCCCTCGACCAGTTCGGCATGGTCATCGTCTCCGCGACGTCCATCGACCCGGGCATCCCGGTCAGCGACGGGGCCCTCTGCCTCGGCGCCCCGATCGGGCGCTACGGCACCACGGCCGGCCCCGGCCTGAACTCGATCGGTCGCTTCGACGCCGCGGGCGTCCTGCAGAACCTGTTCGGCACCTCGACGACCGGCACGGGCTTCGACGTCCCGGCGGTCCTCCCCTCGCCCCCTGGCGGGATCATCAGCACCGGCTCCACCTGGCACTTCCAGCTCTGGTACCGCGACGGCTCCAACTCGAACTTCTCGAACGGCATCTCCGTCAACTTCTGAGCCGCTCGTCGGCACGGCGCGGGCCGCTCCTCCATCCGGGGGAGCGGCCCGCGCTCGTTCCCCCCTGGACAGATCCCAGCCGTCACCTAGGCTGGAGCAAGTGCAGCCCGGCGCGCTGCCCCTCCCTCGACCATGCGGCCCCTCCTCCTCACGCTCCTCGTCCTCAGCACCCTGAGCAGCGCCCTGAGCAGTGAGGCGCGGGCCCAGACCCTCGGCGACGACTGCGGCTCCCCCTTCGTCCTCACGGGAACCGGGACGTTCCCCTGGGACAACTCGTTCAACGACACCTCCGGGTTCGACGGCGGGGACCCGACGACCTGCTTCAGCCCCGGCAACGGCACCACCGGGACCAACGCGATCCGCAGCGACGTGTTCTTCGTCTGGACGGTGCCGTCGAGCGGCACCTACCAGTTCGACACCGAGAACTCCCCCGTGGTCGACGACACGAAGCTCTCGATCCACGCCGGCTCGGACTGCGGCGCCACCTGCGTGGCCTCCGACGACGACAGCGGTTCGTTCCCCCTCTACTCCTCCCTGATCGAGCTGCCCGGGCTCGTGGCCGGGGACCAGTACCTGATCCAGGTCGGCAGCTGGAACGACACGGCCGCGGTCGGGCAGGGCCTGCTCAACATCACCCAGACCTCCACGGTCCCGAACGACACCTGCGCCACGCCCCAGGTCGTGGCGGGGACGGGCACGTTCCCCTGGAACAACGCGGGCGCCACGACGAGTGGCTTCGACGGGGGCGACCCGGGCACCTGCTTCAGCCCGGCCAACGCATCCAACGCCACGACGGCGATCAGCCGCGACCTGTTCTTCGTCTGGACGGTCCCGGTGAGTGGGTCGTACCAGTTCGACACGGAGAACTCCTCGGTCAACACCGACACCAAGCTGGCGATCCACACGGGCTCCGACTGCGGCGCGACCTGCCTCGCATCCGACGACGACAGCGGTGCCACCCCCCAGTACTCGTCCAAGCTCGTCCTCTCCGGTCTCGTGGCCGGGGACTCGTACCTGATCCAGGTGGGCAGCTGGACGGACTCCTCGCCCGCCGGTGCAGGGCTGCTCAACATCTCCCAGGTGAATGGCGGCGGAGCGCCCGGCGACACCTGCGCCAATCCCGTCGTGATCACGGGACTCGGCTCCTGGGCCTTCGACACGACGACTGGCACCGCCAGCGGCGTGGCGGGCGGCTCGCTCGGCAGCTGCCTCGCCGGCGTGCAGAGCATGGGGGTCGACACGTTCTTCCTCTGGTCGGCTCCAGCGGACGGCGACTACGTGCTCGACACCTGCGGGGCGAGCTACGACACCAAGCTCGCCGCGTACGGGTTCCTCTTCTGCAGCGGTCCGTGCCTGGGCTACAACGACGACGGGCCCTGTGGCGGACTCGCCAGTGAGGTCGTACTGACGGGGCTCACCGCCGGGGAGTCGGTCCTGATCCAGGTGGGCGGCGTGGGGCCGCTGACCGGCACCGGCCAGCTGACGATCGCCGACTGGAGCGATCCCTGTGCCGGCATCCCCGAGGATGCGCTCGAGGACAACGACACCTGCGCGAGCGCCGCGCCGCTCGACGACGGGACCTGGTCCGGCCTGTCCGCTCGGCTCGACGACCTCGACCTGTTCACCGTCACCGTCCCTGCGGGCGGCACGCTCGACGTGACCTGCCTCCACGACCCGGCGGACGCGGACCTCGACGTCTTCCTCTTCACGCCGAACGGGTGCAACGACGACCCCGCGGCGGATCCGGGCTGTGCGACGAGCCTCGCCTGCGGCTGGACCACGAACCCGGACGAGGGCCTGACCTGGACCAACTCCACGGGGCTCGATCAGCAGTGCCTGCTGCGCGTCAGCGTCTGGCCGCTCTCGACGGGCACGTGCGCGCAGTACGACCTGACGATCTCCGGGACGGGGAGCAGCGGCCCCGCGGCGTTCTGCACGCCCGCGAACGCCAACTCCACGGGCAGCGGGGTGACCCTGGCGGCCTCGAGCACGAGCGGCCCCGGGCTCTTCCACCTCGAGGCCGAGGGTGGCCCCACGAACCAGTTCGGGATGTTCATCGTGGCGGCTGGCTTCAGTGAGCCTGGCCTCTCGATCAGCCAGGGCAAGCTCTGCCTCACGGCCCCGTTGGGGCGCTACTCCGCGAGCGCGGGGGGCGCGCTCAACTCGCTCGGGCGCTTCGACGCCGCGGGCGTGCTCCAGAACCTGTTCGGGACCTCGAGCGTCGGGACGGGCTTCGACGTCCCCACCACCCTCCCCTCTCCTCCTGGCGGGTCGATCGCGGCGGGCTCCACCTGGAGCTTCCAGCTCTGGTACCGGGACGGCGGGCAGTCGAACTTCTCGGACGGGCTCACGGTCACGTTCTGACCGCCGAGGTTCAGCGCGCGTCTCGAATCGAGAGCCAGCGCTGATGGCGAGGGGTCCCATCTCGGGACGCGCAGGGCCGCTCCTCGCGGAGCGTCGGAGACTTCGCTGGCCCCCGAGCCGCGGCCTCCCCCATGGCGGGGTGGGCTCACGGGCCCGACCCCGATGCGACAGCCCCTCCACCTGCGCGCCCTGCTGCTGGGCACTCTCCTCACTCCGCTGGCGCACTCCCAGGCGGGCGACGACTGCTCGAGCCCCATCGTCATCGGGGGCGCGGGGACGTTCGCGTGGGACAACAGCCTGAACACGACCTCGGGCTTCGACGGCGGGGACCCCAGCACCTGCTTCAGCCCTGGGAACACCTCGACGACCGCCAGCGCGATCCGCAGCGACGTCTTCTTCGTCTGGACGGTCCCGGCGGGCGGCGGGGCCTACCAGATCGACACCGAGGGCTCGGTCGGCAACGACGACACGAAGCTGGCCGTCCATGCCGGCTCGGACTGTGGCGCGACCTGCGTGGCCTCCGACGATGACGGCGGCAGCTCCCCCGAGTACAGCTCCCTCATCCAGCTCACGGGCCTTCAGGCCGGGGACCAGTACCTGATCCAGGTCGGCAGCTGGAACGACACCAGCCCCGTCGGGGACGGCCTCCTGAACATCACCTCCCTGTCAGCCCCCGCGAACGACTCCTGCGCCACGCCGCAGGTCGTGGCCGGCCTGGGGACCTTCCCCTGGGACAACGCCAACGCGACGACGAGCGGCTTCGACGGTGGAGATCCCACCAGCTGCTTCAGCCCGAGCAACGCCGGAACCACCAGCTCCGACACGATCCGCAAGGACCTCTTCTTCGTGTGGACCGTCCCGGCTGGCGGCGGCACCTACCAGATCGACACCGAGGGCTCGGTCGGCAACGACGACACGAAGCTGTCCGTGCA
>WTJQ01000438.1:0-3375 GCA_011524785.1 Planctomycetota bacterium
TCCCCCCTGGGCGACCCGGCCTGCCCCCCATGCCTGCTTCCCTCGTGCGTGCCCTGACCGCGGCCCTCGGTTCCCTGGCGCTGCTCGCGAGCTGCGCAGCCCCGAGCCAGCCGCCCGCTGCGGCGGCTCGCGGGATCCAGATCTCCATGCGCGACCTGCGCTCCGGCGTGGCCATGGCCCTGGTGAACGACACCTGGCTGGAGAAGGCCGGCGTCCCCGGCGCCACGGCCGAGGACCGGCGCATCGAGTTCGCCTCGATCTCACGCGGCCTCGAGGCCTCGACGACCAAGATCCTGTCCGACGCGCAGCTCGAGCAGTTCGTCCAATACCTGTCGAGCGACTGCGGCTGGGACCAGCTGAGTCGGGAGGGCGCCGTGCCGACCAACGGTGGCCTGTACACGTCGACCATCGAGGTCCGGATCGACGGCGTCGCCGAGCACGCGGGCTTCGTCGCCTCGATGCCCCGCGCCCAGGCCCTCGACTTCCAGACCTGCAAGCGCGTCTTCTTCGGCGTGTTCAACGAGGTCTACTCGCTCCAGACGGTCCACGACCTCGACGGCTTCCGAGAGGGCTCGGGAAGACGCTGATGAGCGGGGCCAGCGAGGGGACGGGACACGAGCCGGGCGCGCTGCGCGCCGTGGCCGTCCTCCCCGCGCGCATCGCCTCGACGCGCCTGCCGCGCAAGATGCTGCTGGCGGAGACGGGCCTGCCCCTGTTCGTCCACAGCGCGCGCAACGCGGAGCGCTGCGGGGCCTTGGCGGCCGTGGTGGTGGCCTGCGACGACGACGAGGTGGAGCGCGTCGGGCGGGAGCACGGGCTCACGATGGTGCGCACGCGGCCGGAGCACGCCTCCGGCACCGACCGCGTGCTCGAGGCCTTCGAGGGTCTCGACGGCAGCTGGGACGTGGTCCTGAACGTCCAGGCCGACGAGCCCGAGCTCGACCCCGAGGACCTCGAGGTCCTCGTGACCGCCTTCGAGGAGGATGCGGTCGAGGCCGCGACCCTGGCTGCCCCGCTCGAGGACGCCGAGCTGCTCGTCACGCCGAGCGTGGTCAAGGTCGTCACCGACGCCCACGGAGACGCCCTGTACTTCTCCCGCAGCCCCCTGCCCAGCGCCTCGCACGCAAGGCCCGGCGCGGCAGCCCCGGAGACCCTGAGCCGCCGACACCTCGGCGTGTACGGCTTCCGGCCCTCCGCCCTGCGCGCCTTCTGCGCCCTCGGGGAGAGCGCGCTCGAGCGCTCCGAGAGCCTGGAGCAGCTCCGCTGGCTCGAGGCCGGACGCCGCATGCGCGTCCAGCCGGCCCGCCGCGCGGCGTCGGGCATCGACACCCGCAACGACTACGAGGCCTTCGTCGCGCGCCACGGCCGGCGCGCAGGGGCCGCGACCCAAGAACGATGACCAAGCACATCATCATCACCGGAGGCGTCGTCTCCAGCCTCGGCAAGGGGCTCACGTCCGCCGCCATCGGCATGATCCTCGAGCGCCGCGGCCTGAAGGTGTCGATGCAGAAGCTCGACCCCTACATCAACGTGGACCCGGGGACCATGAGCCCCTTCCAGCACGGGGAGGTCTACGTCACCGACGACGGCGCGGAGACGGACCTCGACCTGGGCCACTACGAGCGCTTCACCCGGGCCGACCTCTCCAAGGCGTCCAACTTCACGACCGGCAAGATCTACTCGTCGGTCATCGCCAAGGAGCGGCGCGGCGACTACCTCGGCCGCACCGTGCAGGTGATCCCGCACATCACCGACGAGATCAAGGAGGCCATCCACGCCGGCATCGCGGGCCCGGACGTGGACGTCCTGATCACGGAGATCGGCGGCACGGTCGGGGACATCGAGTCCCTGCCGTTCCTCGAGGCCTGCCGGCAGTTCGCCCTGGAGCGCCCCAAGGGGGACGTGCTGTTCGTGCACCTGACCCTGCTCCCCTACCTGCGCGCCTCGGGCGAGATGAAGACCAAGCCCACCCAGCACTCGGTGGGCAAGCTGCGCGAGATCGGCATCCAGCCCGACATCCTCATCTGCCGCACGGAGCAGCCGATGTCGGCCGAGATGGCGCACAAGATCAGCCTCTTCTGCAACGTGCGCCCCGAGTGCGTCATCGAGGAGCGGGACGTGGACTTCTCGATCTACGAGGTGCCCGTCGACCTGGTCCACAAGGGCCTCGACCGCCTCGTGGTGGAGCAGATGGGCCTCGACTGCGAGCCGGTGACGGACCTCGTCGACTGGCTGGCGATGCTCAAGCGCATCCGCGCCGTGAACCGTGAGGTGGAGATCGCGATCGTCGGCAAGTACATCGAGCTGCACGACGCCTACAAGTCCATCTACGAGTCCCTCTCCCACGCCGGGATCGCGAACGACTGCACGATCCGCCTGCGCAAGGTCCGGGCCGAGGACGTGCACGACGAGGGCGTCCACCTGCTCGAGGGGGCCCACGGGGTCCTCGTCCCGGGCGGCTTCGGCGAGCGCGGCCTCGAGGGCAAGATCAGCGCCATCCGCTGGGCCCGCGAGAGCGGGGTCCCGTTCTTCGGGATCTGCTTGGGGATGCAGTGCGCCGTGATCGAGTACGCGCGCAACGCCCTGGGACTCGAGGGGGCCCACACCCTGGAGCACTCCCCCCACTCCCCCCACCCGGTCATCTCCCTCATGGAGGACCAGGACGGCGTGGAGCTCGGTGGGACGATGCGCCTGGGCGCGTACGCCTGCCGCCTCGAGGAGGGCACCCTGGCTCGCGAGCTCTACGGTCAGGAGACGATCTCGGAGCGGCACCGCCACCGCTTCGAGTTCAACAACGCCTACCGCGAGGCCTTCGAGAGCTCGCCCATGCGTCTCGCGGGGCTCAACCCCGATCGCGACCTCGTGGAGATCGTCGAGCTGCCCGACCACCCCTTCTTCATGGGCGTGCAGTACCACCCCGAGTTCCAGAGCCGTCCCCTGGAGCCGCAGCCGATCTTCCGCGGGTTCGTGGCCGCCGCCCTCGCGCGCGCCACGGCCCAGGGCGACGCCGCTGCGAGCGCGACCCCCTCGACGGAGCAGGCCCACGCATGACCGACGACAGCCCCCGCACCGCCGCCGACATGCCGCTCCCTGGCGGCGAGTTCTCCCTCTTCGTGACCCGGCTCTCGTTCCAGGGACTGCTGGCCTGTGGTGTCCTCGAGAACCCCGTCACCGGCGACAAGCAGGCCAACCCCTCGATGGCCAAGGCCCTCCTGAAGGACCTCGAGATGCTGCGCGACAAGACCACGGGCAACCTCGACGCCGATGAGGAGGCCCACCTCGGCAAGGTGCTGGGCGACCTCGGCGCGGTCTACGCGAAGACGTTCCCGGCCGAGGCCGACTGACCCGGCCACACTGCCGGGCTCCAACGACCGG
>WTJQ01000438.1:3475-7724 GCA_011524785.1 Planctomycetota bacterium
ACGACCGGGCCAGCAGGAGGGACGGACGAGAAGGAGCCGCCGCGGGCCCAGGCCCGCGGCGGCTCCTTCGTCTCGCGAGGCAGGGCGCGCCTCCTCGCCAGGCTCGTGGCTCAGGCGTAGGCCGGGAGCCCGGTGAGCTCGTGACCGACGATCAGCGTGTGGATGTCGTGGGTCCCCTCGTAGGTGATCACCGACTCGAGGTTCAGCATGTGCCGCCCGGTCTGGTACTCGAGGCTGATGCCGTTCGCACCGAGCATGTCGCGGCAGGTGCGGGCGGTCTCGAGGCCGAGGCGGACGTTGTTCCGCTTGGCCATGGAGACCTGCTGGGGCGTGAACGTGCCCTCGTCCTTCAGGCGACCGAGCCGGAGGGCGAGCATCTGCCCCATGGTGATCTGCGTCCCCATCTCCGCCAGCTTGGCCTGGGCCAGCTGGAAGCCCGCCAGGGGCTTGTCGAAGATGATGCGCTCCTTGGAGTACTGGAGAGCCTCGTCGAAGCAGGCCAGCGCCGCGCCGACCCCGCCCCAGGCGATCCCGTAGCGGGCCTGGGTCAGGCAGGAGAGCGGACCGCGGAGGCCCTTCACGCCGGGGAGCATCGCCGAGGCCGGCACGCGCACGTCCTCCATGACCAGCTCGCTCGTGATGGACGCCCGCAGGCTCCACTTGTGCTTCTGCTCGGGGGCGCTGAAGCCCGGGAGGTCGGTCGGCACCACGAAGCCGCGGATGCCGTCCTCGGTCTTGGCCCAGACGATGGCCACCTGGGCACAGGTGCCGTTGGTGATCCACATCTTGCGGCCGTTGAGGACGTAGTCGTCGCCGTCCTTGCGGGCCGTGGTCAGCATCCCGCCGGGGTTCGAGCCGAAGTCGGGCTCGGTCAGGCCGAAGCAGCCGATCGCCTCACCGGAGGCGAGCTTCGGCAGCCACTCCTGCTTCTGCTCCTCGGTCCCGAAGGCGAAGATGGGGTACATGACCAGCGAGCCCTGGACCGAGACGAAGGAGCGCAGGCCGGAGTCACCGCGCTCGAGCTCCTGGCAGATCAGGCCGTAGGTGACGCTGTTCATGCCGGCGCCGCCGTACTCCTCGGGGATCGTGGGGCCGAAGACGCCCAGCTCGGCGAGCTCGGAGGTCATCTCCATGGGGAACGTGCCGTTCTCCCAGTGCTCCATGATCACGGGCATGAAGCGCTCGCCCACCCAGGAGCGGACGGTGTCGCGGACCATGAGCTCCTCCTCGGAGAACTGGTCGTCGAGCGCGAAGAAGTCGAGTTGCTGGAAGCTGGACATGGGATCGGAGGGTTCCTCGTGCCGTGCAGAGGATCCCTGAGGATAGTCGCGCGCCGAAGGGGGGGGAACCACGCAAATGGCCGCCCTGATCGATCCCGAGGCACCCTGCCGCGCCGTCGTCCAGCCCCCGAGGGCCAGCGAGCGCAAGCGGGCCGACCCGACTCCCAGCAAGGGGCCTGCACACCCCCAGGGAGTGCAGCCAGACTGTGCCCGTGACCCCGCACCCCTGCAGCGCCTGCGCGTACCTCCACGCGGCTCCGACCTGCCCCCACTGTGGCGGTTCGTCGCTGGAGCCTGGCAGTGAGCGGCCCCGGGTCCACGGCGCTCAGGGTGCCCTGACCGGTGCGCTTGCGCCACTCGTGGGCGCGCGCCTGCTCGTCCGGGGGCCAGGGCTCAAGCGCGTCCTGATCGCCCCGGCCCTGCTCGTGACCGGCTTCGCCGCCTGGCTGCAGACGGCCTGGACCGCCCCCGGGCTGGAGCGGCTGTTCGCTGCATCGGATGCGGACGCGGAGGCCCTGTCCTGGTGGGAGCGCTCGCTCAGCTGGATCACGAGCTCCTGGCTCGGGGAGCTCCTCCACGGAGTGTCCTGGTTCCTCGCCCTCGCGATCACCCTCTGGCTCGCCTTCACCCTGCTCTTCGAGGTGGTGGCCGGCCCCTTCCTCGACGAGGTCCAGGCACGCCTCGAGGCACGGTGGTTCGGGTCCGATCCGAGGAGCGGCTCGGCGCGGCCCGCGGAGCTGGCCTGTGACGGCGCCGGGCGTACGACCCTCATCGGGCTCCTGGCGAGCGCCGCCGCGGCGGCCGTGCTGGTGTGGCTCGCGCCCACTCCCTGGCTGGCCCTCCTGGCCCCGCTGCCGGTGTTCGGCGCTCTCGCAGCGCGGGATCGTCGCTACCGCGGGTGGCTCCGCTGGACCGCTGCCCACGAGCTCGGCCTGCTGTGGACGAGCGCCAAGGTCGCGCTGCTGTCTGCAGCGGTCCTCCTCGCCCTGATCTGGCTGCCCTTCGTCCCGCTGATCGGCGCCCCCCTGTGGGTGCTCGTCTCGGGCTTCCTGCTGGCCCTGGGCCTCTGTGACGTGGCGTTCTCCCGGCGCGGGTGGCCTGCGAGGGCGCGGATCCGCTTCGTGCGGGACCAGGCGCCGGCCTTCGGCGCCTTCGGACTGGTGGGCGGAGCGCTGGTCGGGATCCCGTTCCTGGGGCCCCTGGTCGCGGTGCCCTGCCTCAGCATCGGGAGCCTCTGGCTGCTCACCCGCCTGGAGACGGGTGTGAGGCCCAGCGATCGGGAGGGGTGATCCGGGGCCGTATCATGCTCGCCCCATGACCGGCCGCCGCACCCTCGTCACCAGCGCCCTCCCCTACGCGAACGGCTCGATCCACCTCGGGCACATCGCGGGCGCCTACCTGCCGGCGGACCTCTACGTGCGCGGCCTGCGAATGATGGGTGAGGAGGTCCTGTACGTGTGTGGGACCGACGAGCACGGGGTCGCGATCACCATCGGGGCGGAGCAGAAGGGCGTCGGCTACGCCGAGTACGTCGCCGGCTGGCGCGAGGACATCAAGCGCACCTTCGACCGGCTCGGCATCGCCTTCGACGCCTGGTCGGGCACCAGCGTCTGCCCCGAGCACGAGGCCCTCACCCAGGACTTCTTCCGTCGTCTCGACGACAACGGCTACCTGGTCCAGCGCGAGCTGGAGCAGCTGTACTGCCCCCACGACGCCATGTTCCTGGCCGACCGCTACGTGGTCGGGACCTGCTACAGCTGTGGCAGCGAGCGCGCCCGGGGGGACGAGTGCCCCGACTGCGGCACCTGGATCGATGCCCTGCGCCTGACGCAGCCCACCTGCAAGCTCTGCGGCACGGCGCCCGAGCGGCGCACGACCCAGCACTGGTTCCTCGACCTGCCGCGCCTGCGGGACGCGGGGATCGGCCAGTGGATCGAGGACCACCCGTGGAAGCCCAACGTGGAGGCATTCCTGAAGGGCCTGCTGGAGGACGCCCCCGAGCGCGCCATCACCCGCGACATGTCGTGGGGCGTGCCCGTGCCGGAGGATCGCCTCGCAGGAGAGACCGGGAAGGTGCTCTACGTCTGGTTCGACGCCCCCATCGGCTACGTGAGCTTCACCCAGCAGTGGGCTCGTGAGCAGGGTGATCCTGGCGCGTGGGAGGCCTGGTGGAAGGGCGCCGACACGCAGCTCGTCCACTTCATCGGCAAGGACAACATCCCGTTCCACTGCCTCGTCTTCCCCTCGATGCTGCACGGCGTCGACGACGGGTACGTCCTGCCGGCCGAGGTCCCCGCGAACGAGTTCTACCAGCTGTCCGGCGGCAAGTTCAGCACCTCCGAGGGACGCAGCTTCGACCTGGAGGGCTACCTGGATCGCGTCGATCCGGAGGTGGTGCGGTGCTACGTGACGTCGACTCTCCCCGAGACCGCGGACGCGGAGTTCGATCCCGCGGACCTCGTCACGTTCAACAACGCGAGCCTCGCAGGGAACCTCGGCAACCTCGCGTCCCGCGTCCTCAAGTTCCTGGGCAAGAACTTCGAGGGGCGCGTCCCCACCGTGCTGCCGGAGCACCGCGCGGAGCTGGAGAGCCTGTTCGCCGAGGCGCTCGAGGGCGCCGCCGACCCGGGTGAGGCCCTCAGGGGGTTCCGCTTCCGGCGCTCCCTCGAGGCGGTCCTCGCGCTGGCCACGGCAGGCAACGTCTTCATGCAGCGCTGCGAGCCGTGGAAGACCTTCAAGGTCGACCCGGAGCTGGCGGGGAGCCAGCTCTCCCTGCTCTGCGAGTGGATCGGGATGCTGGCACGCTGGCTCACCCCGTTCGCCCCCAACAAGGCTCAGGCCCTCTGGCAGCAGCTCGGCGCGCCCGGCCCGGTCGCCGAGGCCGGCTGGCCGGCCGTCCCGACGCCTGGCTCATGGCCCGCCGACCTCGCCGGGCTGCAGCTCGGGGAGCTGGACGGCCTGTTCCCGCG
>WTJQ01000212.1 GCA_011524785.1 Planctomycetota bacterium
GGCCCGGGTTGAGGCGAGGTGCGCTGAACGCGCCCTCCTCCCCCGACTGGGTGCGGGCGGTGCTCCCGGAGCCGTGCTCCACCGTGACCCAGACGTCCTCGACGGGCTCTCCGTCGGGTCCCATCACCTTTCCCGTGACCCGGCACTCGCGCGGGAGGACGATCTCGACCTCCTCCTCGCTGGGCGCGGTGACCTCGATCTTGGCCCCGTCGCCGTAGCCGAGGCCGCGGGCCGTGACGACCCACTTGCCCAGGGGCAGGCCCTCGAGGACGAAGCGCCCGTCCTTGGCGCGGAAGCGATCCTTGACGGGCTTCCGGGCAGAGGTGGAGAGGATGTCGTTCTCACTCGGCGTGGCGATGACCTGGAAGGAGCGAACGGGCTCCCCGGTCTCGTCCACGACGCGCCCCGCCAGCTCCGTGCCCTCGGAGAGGTCCATGACGAGGTTGAGGGTGTTCGGATTGACGTCCGCGGCCACCGCCCGCCACTGGGGCGGCGGATCCAGGAGCCGCTCCCGCAGGCTGGCGTCCTTCGGCGGCTCGTAGCCACGCTCGAAGCAGCTGGCCTGCAGCTGGCACATCCCGTCCTGGAGGGCGCTGAACTGGAACTTGCCGTCCTGGCCGACCTTGACCTCCCCCATGATCCGCTCGACGTCCCAGCCGCCGAAGCCGCCGCGCTGGGAGATGCGGACCAGCGCGCCCCGGGCAGGCGTCCCGTCCGGCCACTGCACGACGCCGGCAACGAGGTTGCCTTGGTCGAGGCGGATCTCGATCCCCTCACGCCGCTCCCCGTTGCGGATCTCGCCGAGCTCGTAGCGCCCCTCGAGGTAGCCGTCGGCCTCGACCACGAGGACCATGTCCCCGGCCGGGATCCCCTCGAGCGCGAAGGTCCCGTCCCCCTCCTCGCTCTGCTCGTCGACCTTCTCGTTCATCCAGGGGTTGCGGCGGCTGACCTGCTCCTTGGTCATCGCGATGACGCGTGCCTGGGGGACCCGCTCGCCCTCGGCGTTCAGGACCTCGCCGGTGACCGTGGCGCCCAGGTCGAAGGAGACGACCACGAACTGGGTCTGCCCCGCGACGACGGCGAAGTCCTTGTTCTCGCCATTGGCGAACTCGGGGTGCCGCGCCTCGGCCAGGTAGCTGTTGTCCGGATCGAGGCCGCCGATCTCGAAGCGGTTGTCGTCGATGCGCCGCCCCTCGCGAGGGGGCGCGCCGCCCCAGCGCTGGGTCCCGCGGACCTCGACCGTGACGTCCTCGTAGAAGGACTGGTCCCCCAGCGCGACGCGCGGGGGCACGACCTCGACCTCGATCCGGCCGCCCAGCTGGGGCTCCAGGACCACCTCGGCGAGGTCCTCCTTGGAGGTGGGGTCGAGCACCAGCGGACGGCTCATGAAGGCGAACTGGGCGTCCACCCAGAGGCGTCCCTTGCGGGTGCCATTGGCGAACGCCACGCGGAAGTTCCCCTCCCGATCGATCGAGGCCATGTACTCCTCGGGCTGTCCGCGGAGCGTCTTGAAGCGACGGCCGCCCGCCACCACGCGGACCTCCTCGTCCAGCGGGGTCCCGTCGGGGAAGACCACCCGGCCCTCGACCCAGTGGGAGTCCCGGGGGACCTGGCCCTTGACCCGGCTGCGCTTGCGTCCGGGGGCCCCGGGGTCTTCCTGCGCGCCGTACTCGTCCTCGGCCACGGCCCGGACCGCGGCCTCGGGGGTGTCCTCCCCCGTCGCGGGCCCGGGACCGGTCAGGGCCGCCACGGGGCCGGTCTCGGCCGGGGCCGAGGGGGAGGCGACGTCCCCACCGAGAGCCGTGGGTTCGGCCGGCGGATCACCGCCCATGAGAAGGGCTCCCACGACCCCGAGGACCGCGAGCGGCAGGGCGACGAGCAGGAGGGTGCGCTGGGGGCGGGCCATGACGGGCATCCTACGGACGAGGCTGCCAGTTCTTTCGCCCTCGACCGGGGTCCGGATGCCGCGGGGCCCCCCCGCGGACATCGCTCACGCGGCGACCGCGTCGACCGGCCCGAGCAGGCGCTGCGCCCCGGTCCGCGCTACTGGCCCTCGCCCGCGTAGCCCATCTGGCGCATCCACTCGAGGAGCTCCCCCTGCACCTCCACCTCGGAGCCGGCGGCCAAGGCCTGGAAGCCGGCGAGCGCACGCTCGAGGGCCTTGCCCAGGCGGCTCAGCTCCTCCGGGGCTTCAGCCGCCAGATCGACCTGCTCGCCCGGGTCCTCCGCGACGTGGAAGAGCCGATCCCTCCCCGGCTCCCGCACCAGCTTCCACCCGTCCTGGCGCCAGGAGGTGAGGGCCGGCCCCCACATGTTGCCCTGGGCCAGCACGGGACGCGGCTCCAGGGGGCCGCCGCCCAGACCAGGAGCCAGGCTGCGCCCCACGAAGCCGGTCGCCGGAGCGAGGTCCGCCAGCTCGCACAGGGTCGGCGCCAGGTCCACGTGGCGCACGTCGGTGGTGACGGTCCCGGCCTCCCGACCGGGCGCGCGCACGAGCAGCGGCACGTGCGTGAGCTCGTCGTAGACGGTGTGGCCGTGCTCGAAGCCGCCGTGGTCCCCGAACTCCTCGCCGTGGTCGCCCGTGATCACGACGATCGTGTCGTCGTCGAGACCGAGCGCGGCGAGGCCGTCGAGCAGGCGCCCGAGCGCCGCATCGGTGTAGGCCACCTCCCCGTCGTACAGCGCCTCGGCCCGGCGCAGGGTGGCCGCGTCCGGCCGGAGACGCCCCGCGCGCAGGGCCATCATCTGCTGGCGGGTCCCGAACACCCAGGAGGCATCGTCGCGGTCCTGGGGCAGGGCGAAGTTGCGACGGAAGGGCTGGGGCGGGTCGTAGACGGCGTGCGGGTCGAAGTAGTGGACGAACAGGAGGAACGGCTCCGCGTCGCCGGCCTCCCCGAGCCACTCGAGGGCCGCGTCGGTGGTCGTCTCGGCCCGGCGGACCTCCGTGTTCGAGTCGAAGTGCACCGCGTCGAGGCCGCCGAACTCGCGCGTGACGCCGAACTGCTCGCCGAGGAACGCCACGTTGACGATCGCATGGGTCCGATAGCCCGCGGCGCCGAAGACCCCGGGAAGGGTCTCGACCCCGTCCGCGAGGCGGCGCATGCCGTCGCCCAGGTTGCCTCCAGCCCCGTGCTCCGCGGGATGGCGGCCGCTCAGGATCGCTGCGCACGAGGGCAGGGTCCACGGTGCGTGGGCGTGGCAGGCCTCGAAGCGCGTCGCCCCCTCGGCGAACCGCTGGAGGTAGGGCGTCACGCCGCGCTCGCGACCCGACTCCCCCACGCGGTCGGCGCGCAGGGTGTCCACGACGACGAACAGCACGTTCGGGCGCCGCGACTCGGAGCAGGCCGCGAGGCCCAGGACCAGCGCGGCGAGGGCGGTCCGGCGGAGGGTCGAGGGGCGGTTCATCGTGCGGGGAGGCGCAGCGGCTCGCCCCGAGCGTAGCGCGCCCGCTGCTCGGACGCGGCACGCGCGGCGCCCTCGTTCCCGGCGGCGCGCGCGGCGCGCTCCGCCTCGACGGCGTCGCGCTCCGCTTCCGGGAAGCGTCCCAGCTCGGCGAGGGCCGCGGCCCGCAGGGCCAGGGGCATGCCGTCCGCCGGCCCCAGAGCCGACAGCAGGGCCTCGGACAGGGCCAGCGCGGCTGCGCCGTCGCGTGCGGAGGCCTCGGGCGCGGTGGACAGGCCCAGGGCGACGGGCTGCGCGAGCGCGACGTACTGCGGCACGGGGCCCTCCCCCCGGAGGGCCGTCACGAGGAGGCGCGCGGCGCGGGAGCGGTCGACCGCGCCCCCGCGGCCCTCGGCCAGGAGCCGTGCGAGGTTGGCGGCGGCCTTGGGGTGATCGGGTCGCGCCGTGAGCACCTGCTCGAGGCGCGCCGCCCCCTGGGCCCACTGCTCGCCCTCCAGGTCGACCAGGGCCCGCTCGTACAGGGCCTCGGGGAGGCCCGGCTGGAGTCGCAGGGCCTCGTCGAACGCGGCTCCGGCCCGGGCCGCGTCGCCCGTTCGGAACCAGGCCCGCCCCTGATCCAGGCGGTCCTTCACCCCGGGCACGCCCAGGTCGACGGGGACGAGTCGCGTCAGCGCGTGCGGGAGGAGCAGGAGTGCCAGGCCGAGGGCAAGGACGGGGATCTCGCGCAGCCGCGACCGCAGCGCGACGAGGCCCGCGCCCCCGACGACGGCCAGGAGGGGCAGGAGCGGCTCGCGGTAGCGGGCCGCCACGAAGAACGGGAGGATGGACAGAGCCCAACCCGCGAGCCACGCGAGCGCGGGTAGGAGGCGCCGCCGCGGCCCGAACGCGATGCCGAGGCCCGCGAGGGCGAGGAGCAGCGGGAACGACACCGGCGCGAGCAGGCCACTCGTCGCCCGCGCGCGCTCCGCCTCGAGCTCCTTGTTGTGCGGGATCTCCTGCGCCCCGAGCAGCAGGCCCAGCTTGGCGAGGGACCGGGTCACGACGCCGATCGGATCGGCCGTCATGCTCTTCAGCGCAAGATCGCGGAGTCGCGCATCGGCTCCCGCGTGGCCGAGGCTCGCCCCCTCCAGCTGTTCGACGCGCGCCACCACCTGAGGCCAGTCGAAGCAGGTGCGGTACTGCAGGTGGTCCAGCTCGGGCCCGAGGTCGCTGTCGATCACGCCGCGCGCCTCCGGCCTCTGCCCGAGGAACAGGTTGATGCCCAGGGCCGTGGTCATCGGTACCGGCTCGCCAGAGGCCGAGAGGTTCCGCACCAGGCTCGGGACCGGCGCGACCAGCAGACCCGCGAGGAGGGGCACGGCCGATCGCAGGCCGGTGGCGCGAGCGCGCCAGGCCGCGACGGCGAGGCCGGGCAGCAGGGCGTTGGGACGCGTGAGCGTGGCGCCTGCCAGCAGCAGCCCCGCGAGGAGCGAGCGTCGCCCCGAGGGCGCGTTGCCCTCGTCGGTGGTCGCCAGCGCAAGCGCACCGAGGGTCAGGACCGTGACCAGGGCCGGCGCATGGAGCTCGCCCTCGAAGTGGACCGGCACCCAGGCGAGTCCGAAGAGGCCGGCGGCGGCGAGGCCCGCCCAGGCGCCGGCGAAGCGACGCGCGAGGAGGCCCACCAAGCCGACGGAGGCCAGACCGAGCAGGTGCTGCACGGCGATGGCGAAGGCCGTGCTGCCGCCGCTCATGCGGTACAGCAGGGCCAGGAACCACGGATACCCGGGCGGGCGATGCAGCGGCTCCTCGGTGACGGTCTCGACGGGGAAGCCCGGGGGCCAGCTCTCTCCGGTTCCCGCGAGCTCGCGGGCGTACGCGTCGTGCCAGTGCGCATCGACCGCGGGCGAGGCGAGGTCGGGGTCCTCGAGGCGCTCCCCGAACCGCGCGATTCGCGGCACCAGGGCCAGCAGCAGGACCAGGAACCAGGCCCACCGCGGAGGCGCGGACGCGCGGTCCGCCTGGGCGGCGTCCAGCGCAGCGTCCGCAGCGGCGGTTCGCTCCGCGCCCTCGACCGAGACCGGATCAGTGCCCATGGTCCTCCTCATCGGCAGCCAGGCCCGTCCCGTCGCCGTCCGAGTCCGGGACCTCCACGCCCTCCTCCTCGGCCGCGACCTCCCAAGCGCCGAACGTCCGCTCGGCATGGGCCCGCAGCCGGTCGCCGCGGTAGCTGGGCACGGCGTTCGGAGCACGGAGCTCCTCCGGATCCAGTCCGCCCAGGTCCAGGGCGCGCAGCGGGGTCTCCAGCCGGACGCGGAGCCGCGCACCTCCCTCGACCGGCGCCACGAACTCGAGCACGAGCCCCTCCGGTCCCATGCCGAAGAGGCGCAGGCGGTCGAGGGCCTCGGGTTCGAGGGGGCTCCCCTCGAGCTGGGCTTCCTCCGGCCCCTCGAGGCGGAGGGTTCCCCAGGGACCGCCATTCGAGATCCGCACGACCCAGCGCGTGCCGTCGATGCGCGGCTCCTCCGCGAGGACCTCGATCCGGGGCGCGAGGCTCTCGAGGTCGATGCCCTCGAGCTCGATGGCATCCCCCCGACGCCGGAGCCCCTCCTCCGCGCTCCAGTCGAGGACGACCGAGTCCTGCACGGGGCGCTCCGGCGAGCCGGCCGGCGTCCAGGCCGCGAGCGCGAGGGCCGTCGCGACGAGGACCGCGCCGGCGCCGGCGCCCGCGCGGCGGACCATCCGCCCCGTGTGAAGGAGTTGCAGCAGGAGCGGCCCCGCGAGGACGCAGCCCACCGCGACCGGGACCTGGGGCGCCGTCCCCCCGAAGGCAGCGGTGAAGAGCTCGATCAGGGGGGCACCGTGCAGGAGCGCGAGGGAGGTCCCGATCCCGACGGCCAGCGGCAGGACGCTGCGACCCGAGCGCCCCGGAGGCGGGGCCAGCAGCAGGGCCAGGGCCCCCACGGTCGCCGCGGGCTGCAGGGTCGCCCCCACCCGCGGCTCCCAGAGCCCGAGCACGCAGGCGAGCAGGCACAGGAGGAGCACCGCCCCGGCGACGAGCGCGCCTCGAGAGGCGCGGCCAACGTGCCGCGGGGCGACCCCCGCCAGCGCCCAGGCCACGGCGCCGCACGTCGCGGCCACCGCCGGGCCGGGGTTCAGCCGCCCCCACGCCGGCTCCCCCGAGAGGCGCGCGAGCAGGGTGCCAACGGCGAGGGTCATCACGACGGGGAGCAGGAGCAGGGGCCCCGTGCGAACGAGAGCGCCACCGACCTCGGCGGCGTGCAGCTCCCCGAGGCGCAGCCGGCGCGCGACCCCGAGGACCGCGAGCCCGAGCGAGAGGAGCGACAGGAGGAGCGTGCTGGAGCTGCTCAGGACGAACGTCGTGCCCAGCAGCGTGAGCCACACGGGTCGCGTGGTCTCCTCGAAGCTGGCGACGTCGGCTGCCTCCATCCCAGCGAGGAGGTGCTCGCCCTGGTGCTGCAGGCTGGCGGGGTCGAGGTGCTCGAGATCGTCGAGGGGGGTGTGGTAGACCTCCACGCCCTCGAGGAAGGCGAAGTTCAGCCCGGGACGCCCGAGGTTCCGCGTGATCGAGAAGTCGGTGTCGTTGGGCATCCGCGCGTAGGCGGCCTCGCTGATCGAGTCGGCGAACGGGACGCGGCTGCGGGCGGCCCAGCGCTGGACGAGGTCCCCGCTCCGTGGCCCCACCTGGAACATGATCGAGGCTCCGCGGCACCCGCGCGCCTCGAGGTTGAGCACGCAGACGACCTCGTCGAAGCGCGGGTCCTGGTTCGCGAACGCCGCTGCCCCGTGCAAGCCGTCCTCCTCGGCGTCGGTGAACACGACCAGGAGGCTGCGCTCGAGGGGACCCTGGGCGAGGCGGGCGCGGACCGCCTCGACCACCGCCGCCACCCCCGCCAGGTCGTCGGCCACGCCCGGGCCGGCTCCCACGGAGTCGGTGTGGGCCATGACGAGCACGCGCTCCTCGCTCGCCCCCGGGATCTCGAGGACGAGGTTGTGGACGTGGCCCGCGCCCCGTCCTCCCGCAGCGAAGCGGGGAGCCTCCTCGAGGCGGAGCCCGCGAGCTCCAAGCAGCTCGATCAGCCGCGACCGAACCGCCGCGGCCTCCGCCGTCCCCGCGGGGTGGGGCGCGGGGTCCTCCCCCAGGAGGAACCGCAGGTCGTCGAGGGCGCGCCCCGCCGAGAAGACCGTGGCCGGCGCCGTCCGGCCCCGCGGGGCCGGACGGCGCCGGCCACGGTC
>WTJQ01000033.1 GCA_011524785.1 Planctomycetota bacterium
CGGTGGCGTGGCCTGGCTAGGTGTCCTCTGCAACAACACCTACAACTTCGCCGTCTCGGGCAACATCAGCGGCAGCGTCAACTTCCCTGTGGTGCAGCAGCCGTCGAACTGGGACTTCATGGTGTGCGCCCACGAGCTGGGTCACAACTTCGACAGCCCGCACACCCACGACTTCTGCCCGCCCCTCGATGAGTGCGCTCCGAGCGGCTACTTCGGCCAGTGCCAGTCGGCGCAGGTCTGCACCTCGTCCGGAACGATCATGTCGTACTGCCACCTCTGCTCTGGCGGCACCGGCAACATCACGACCTACTTCCACCCGACTGCCGCGGCCCGGATGTCGCTGCACGCTGCGGCGTGCCTCCCCGCCTACGTGGACGCCAGTGCGGATGCCCCGACACAGCTGACGCCCGGCGTGCCGACACCCGTCACCCTCACCACGACGGCCTCGCCCAGCAGCCCTCCCCAAGTCTGGTTCGCCGCTGACGGAGTGACCTTCTCGGCCATCGACATGGTCGCGGGTGCTGCCGGGACCTGGACCGTCGATCTGCCGGCCGCCGCGTGTGGTGATACACCGGCCTTCTACTACTCACTGGACGACCCGGCCTGCGGCAGCCTCACCCTGCCCGCTGGTGCTCCTGCGGCGGCCTACACGGCGGTCGTGGGCACGTTCACGCTTGCCATCAGCGACGACTGCGAGGTTCCTGCCGGCTGGACCGCCGGCGACCCGAGCGACGACGCGACGACCGGCCTCTGGGAGAACGCGGCACCGGAGGGCACGACCGCCCAACCGGGGGAGGACCACTCCCCCTCGGGGACCAACTGCTGGGTCACCGGCGCCTCCGCTGGGAACTCCGTCGGCACGAACGACATCGATGGAGGGACCACGACCCTCTACTCGCCCATCTACGACCTGTCTGGCCTGAGCGCGCCGGTCGTCTCGTACTGGCGCTGGTACAACAACACCGCTGGTGCCTCTCCTGGTCAGGACCAGATGGACATCGACGTCAGCAATGACGGCGGCGCGACCTGGACCAGCCTCGAGGTCGTGGGGCCGCAGTCGGACAACACCGGCGGCTGGATCCTGGCCACCTTCGACCTGGCGAGCGTCATCGCCCCCAGCTCGCAGGTCCAACTGCGCTTCCGCGCCAGCGACCTCGGCAGCGGGTCCATCGTGGAGGCTGCGATCGATGATCTCGAGATCACCGACTTCTCCTGTGGCGGCTCCGGCAGCATCGGGACCCGCTACTGCAGCCCGGCCCAGGGCAACAGCTCCGGTGCCCCCGGGGCCCTGGACGTCCTCGGCTCCGCGACCCTCGCTGACGACGACCTGACCCTCCAGGCCTCGTCGCTCCCGGCCAACCAGTTCGGCCTGTTCGTGACGAGCCAGACCCAGGGCAGCGTCTCGGTCGGTTCCGGCACGCTCTGCCTCGGAGGGCAGATCGGGCGCTTCGCCGGGCCGGGTCAGATCCTGAACTCGGGTGCCGCAGGCACCTTCAGCCTGGACCTCACCCCGTCGAGCGACTGGCCCGGCAACGTGATGGCCCCGATGGTGGGCTCGACCTGGAACTTCACGACCTGGTTCCGGGACATCGGCTCCACCTCGAACTTCACCGACGCCGTCTCGCTCACCTTCCAGTGATCGAGGCCCGCTCCTAGGCGCCATCCGGTGCCAACCCCGAGGCGGGGTCCGGACGCGTTCCGGGCCCCGCCTCGGCGTTCGCGGTGGCCCTGGGCCAGTCCATCCGCACCTGTGTTCGCCGTCCGCGATCGGGTGGCCACCAGCCCCTTGAATCGGCGGTCACGTGGTCGCGACCATGGGAGGATGCCGGCGCCCCTCGTGACCCTGGCCCGCGTCCTGCTCGGGCTCCCCTACCTCGTGCTGGGCCTCAACCACTTCGTTGGCTTCTTCGAGGCCCCGAGCCCCCCTGAAGACGCCCTTCCCTTCCTCCAGGGCCTCCTGGCAACCTCGTGGGCCTTCCCCGTGGTCAAGGGGGCCGAGGTCCTGGGGGGAGCGCTCCTCGTCCTTGGCTGGGCCCAGCCCTTCGCCCTGGTCCTGCTCACTCCCGTGACCATCGGGATCGTGGGCTACGCGTTCGACTTCGGGGCCGGCGTGGACCAGATCGCTCTGCCGTACCTGATGGGGCTCCTCCACGTCCTGCTCCTCGTCCGGAACAGGCACGCCTGGGGCGGCCTGTTCACGTCGGGTGACCTCGACGACTGACCTGCACCGCGCCCGCCTCAGGGCCTCAGGACCCGCTCTTCTTGGCCCACGAGTCCCGGAGCGTGACGGTTCGCAGCAGGCGTAGGGTCGACGCGCCGGGATCAGCACGGAAGTAGCCGAGACGCTCGAACTGGAAGAGGTCCCCGGGGGCGGCCTCTGCAACGGCCGCCTCCACCATCGCGGTGGTCTCGGAGCGCGAGTTGGGGTTCAGGTCGCCGCGCCAGTCCTCCAGCGCGCCCGGGTTCGGATCGAGGAAGAGGGGCTCGAAGGTCCACAGCGGAACCTCGGTCGCCGTCGCGGAGGGGACCCAGTGGATGATCCCCTTGACCTTCTTCTCCCCCTCCGGAGTCACGCCACCGAAGGTCCGGGGGTCATGGCTGCAGCGCAGCTCGACCACGTTGCCCTCCGCATCCTTGATCACCTCGTCGCACGTGATCACCGGACCGTAGCGAAGGCGGACGGAGCCGCCGGGCCGCAGGCGGAAGAACTTGCGGGGCGCGTCCTCGAGGAAGTCGGCCTGCTCGATCAGGACCTCGCGCCGCAGCTCGATGGGCCGGGTGGCGCCGCTCGCGTCCTCGGGGTTGTCGACGGCCTCACAGGCCACGCTCTCCTGCTCACCAAGGGAGGTGATGACCACTCGGAGCGGGTCCAGGACCGCCATGCGCCGTGGCGCCGTGCGGTTGAGGGCTCCACGGACCTCGTCCTCGAGCCATGAGAGCTCGGCGGTGCTGGTGACCTTGGTCACGCCGACGCGGGCACAGAAGCTCCGGACGGCCTCGGCCGGGTAGCCGCGCCGCCTCATGCCCTGGATGGTCGGCAGCCGCGGGTCGTCCCAGCCCTCGACGTGCCCCTCGTCCACGAGCTCCACGAGCCTGCGCTTCGAGAGCACGGTGTGGGTCACGTTCAGGCGCGAGAACTCGATCTGCCGGGGACGCTGCGGCACGTCCAGGCGCTGGACCAGCCACTCGTACAGGGGCCGGTGGTTCTCGAACTCGAGGCTGCAGAGGCTGTGCGTCACCTTCTCGAAGGCATCGCACTGGCCGTGGGCCATGTCGTACGTCGGATAGATGCACCACGCATCGCCCGTCCTGTGGTGCGGCGCCTTCAGGATGCGATAGAGCACCGGGTCCCGCATGAGCAGGTTGGCGTGGCCCATGTCGATCTTGGCGCGCAGGACGCAGTGCCCCTCCTCGAACTCCCCGGCACGCATGCTGCGGAACAGGCGCAGATTCTCCTCGTGAGTGCGGGCTCGATACGGGGAGTCCGTGCCCGGGACACCGGGACCTCCGCGCTGGGCCCGGATCTCATCGACCGGGAGGTCGTCGACGTACGCGTCGCCGGCCTCGATGAGAGCCTCCCCGAACGCGTAGAGCTCCTCGAAGAAATCGGAGGCGTAGTACTGGCGATCCTCCCAGTCGAAGCCCAGCCACCGGACGTCGTCCTGGATGGCGTCGACGAAGCGCGTCTCCTCCTTGCTCGGGTTCGTGTCGTCGAACCGCAGGTTGCAGAGCCCGCCGTACTGGGCCGCCAGGCCGAAGTCGACACAGATCGCCTTGGCGTGTCCCAGGTGCAAGAAGCCGTTGGGCTCCGGGGGGAACCGGGTGCGCACGGCCTCCACCCGGCCCTCGGCCAGGTCACGGTCGATCTCCACCTCGATGAAGTGGCGGCTGGGGCGTTCGGGTGCCGGCGTCTCGGTCATGCGGGGCTCCTCCTCGGAGCCGGGCAGTCTAGCGCGACCTCCGCACGGGTTCGGCGATGAAGCCGGGGTCAGGACCCGGCGGGAGCTGGGCCCCGACGCGCTCGCGCCAGGCGGCGAGGTCGTCCTCCAGGTGCTTGGTCAGCTGCGGCTCGTCGGCAGCAAGATCGGTACGCTCGCCAGGGTCCTCCACGAGATCGAAGAGCCGGAGCCGCCCGGACTCGAAGTCCTGGTGCAGCTTCCAGCGGCCCCGTCGCAGGGCCCCGCCGGGACGCATCCGCCACGCGTCACCGTCGAACCCTCGGCCCTCCAAGTAGCACGGGAAGTGCCAGTACAGGCTGCGAGGCTCCTCGTGACTCCTGGCCAGGTCCCTGCCTTCGAGCCCGCTCACGGGCTCTGCCCCTCCGAGCGCCAGCAGCGTCGGTGCGAGATCCAGGTGGTGCACGGGCTCCTGCGACCGGGACCCTGGCGTGGCCCAGGCGGCCCCGTGCACGACCAGGGGTACCCGAATGCCACCCTCGCGGAGCATCCCCTTCCAGCCGGTCAGGGGCTCCATGCTCGTGATCGGCGCAAGTCCCCCGTTGTCACTCGTCAGCACGATGACGAGAGGTCGCTTGCGGCCGGAGGCGGCATGCGCCGCACGGAGCCGCCCCAGCTGCCGATCGGCCGCGGCGATCATGCCCGCGTACTTGGCATTGCGCTGTCCACCGTCGGCGGGCCGCCCGAGGAAGGGGGCCACGTCGCCGCGTGCCGCCTGGATGGGCGTGTGGACGGCGTAGGAAGCCCAGTGGAGGAAGAGTGGGCGGTCCCCCGCACCAGCGAGCATCTCGATGGCAGCATCGCCCTCGAGGTCGGTCAGCCAGGAGCCCGCGGGAGCCTCCTCCGTGCCGGGGAGTCCGTGCGGAGCCTCGTACCCCTCGGGAGGATGTCCCCAGCGGCCGCCCGCGAAGTTGGAGTCGAAGCCGTGGCCCCCTGGATCCTCGCTGACGTGCCACTTGCCAACGTGGGCCGTGGCGTAGCCCAGCTCCTGCAGCGCCATGGCGAAGGTCCAGGTGCCGTCATCAAGGTGCCGGCGTGATTCCGGGAGCAGGAGCCGCCGCGTTCCCTTCTTGCCCCGTGCGGGGCTGTTGACGGTCAGGATCCCGTGCTCGGGCGTCCACCGCCCCGTCAGGAGCGAGGCGCGGCTGGGAGCGCAGTTGGGGGCGGCCGCGTAGGCGTGCTCGTAGACGAGGCCCTCCCGCGCGAGGGCGTCCATGTGCGGCGTGCTGTAGAAGCGGCTCCCCATGAAGCCGGCGTCACGCCAGCCCCAGTCGTCGAGCATCAGCAGGACCAGGTCCGGCCGGTCGTCCGTGAACGGAGGCTCTCCCGTAGGGGAGTCGGCTGCTCGCGCGTCGATCGAGAGCTCGGACCCCGGAGCCCCGAGGGCCAAGGCACTCCAGCACAGGGCGGGCAGCCAGGCCAGTCGCGACCACGATGCCACGACGAGAGCAGCCCCACGGACAGCATCCATGGGGCTGCTCTCGGGAGGAGCGCTTCCTCGCAATGGAGCCCTCGGCCTCAGACGAAGCGCGTGATGCCAGGCTGCGCGACGGGGCGCTGGGGCGCGTCGCCCCACTCGTAGGCCTCCGGGCTCAGGTCGAGCTCGCTGTTCCAGGCCTGGTCCCAGGTCACGGTCTTGCCCGTGTAGGCGCTCATCCGCGCCATGATGGCCATCATCGTCGACTTGCACATGTACTCCGCGTTGTCGATGCGCTCGCCCGCTCGAAGCGCCCCGAACAGCACGTCGTGCTCGTTCTGGTACATGTCATCCGGGCCCTCACCGCGGTAGCGCCACTTGTCGCCATCGGTGGTGATGCGGTGGGACTGGAGGGCGGCCGTCCCCTTGGTGCCGTAGGCGAAGTCCGAGACGTTCGCGTCGGCACCGACCCACTGGCGGCAGGAGCTGAACCCCTTCACGCCGTTCCCCCACTCGTAGACGGTGTTGAAGTGGTCGTAGACGTTGCCCCACTGCTCGTCGGTGCGGACGATGCGGCCGCCGGAGGCGGTGCACTTGACCGGATACTCGTCCTGCATCGCCCATGCCAGCTTGTCGAGGCTGTGGATGTGCTGCTCCGCGTTGTGATCGCCGGAGAGCCAGGTGAAGTAGAGCCAGTTCCGCATCTGGTACTCCATCTCGCTCCACTCGGGCTTGCGGCCGCGATGCCACAGCCCGCCCGTGTTGTAGGTGCACTCCAGCGCAGTGATGTCGCCGATGGCTCCGTCGTGCACGCGCTTGAACGTCTCCTGCTTCGCGAACTGGTAGCGGTAGCAGAGGCCCGAGCTGATCGAGAGGCCCTTCTCGCGGGCCTTCTCGCTCGCCGCCCAGACGCGGCGCACCCCCACGGCGTCCGTGGCGATGGGCTTCTCCACGAAGGCGTGCACCCCGTGGTCCACCGCGTACTCCACGTGGAGCGGACGGAAGTGCGGCGACGTGGCCAGCAGGACCACGTCGCAGCTGTCGATGACGCCCTTGTAGGCATCGAACCCGACGAACTGCCGGTCCGGCGGCACGTCGATGCGGTCGGCGATGTCCCCGATCGCCCTCAGGCTGTTGAGCTTGGAGGTCAGGAAGTCGGGGAACGCGTCCCCCAGCGCCACGAGCTTCACGTTGGGGTCCGCACGCAGCGCGTTCACCGCCGCACCGCCACCGCGTCCACCGCAGCCGACGAGGCCGACGTTCAGGGTCTCGCGCGAATCCGCCGGCAGGGCGGCTCCAAGGGCAGAGGGAAGGGTGGAGCCGGCGGCTGCGAGGGCACCGCCCGCGCGCAGGAACTGGCGGCGGCTGCCGCGGGGCGTCGGGTTGCTCATGCCGCCGTTATAGCAGCCTCACCGCGCGGGTGCCTCCTCCTCGAACACCCCGGTCACGGACACCGAAGCGCCATCTGCGCCGTCCTGCACGATCCGAGCCGAGGCCTCCGCCGGGAGGAGGGCCAAGCCGCTGGTTCCGAGAACGCACAGAGCGGTGGCCCAGCCGTCGGCCTGGGCCGCACACGGGGCCACGACCGTCGCTGCTGCGTCTTGATCGAGCCAGGTGCCGCTGCGCGCATCCAGGATGTGCCCGATCTGCACCTCGTCGATCACCAGCGGTCGTGCAGCCAGCCCCGAGGTCGCGACGGCGCACTCCGCGAGGAGGAGGGAGGCTGAGTCACCGGGTCGTCCCTCGATCCGCACGGGCCATCCCGGCGCACCTGGCGGCGCGAGGCCCAGCAGGAGGTCACCACCTCCATCGAGCATGAAGTGGGGCAAGCCCGCCTCGACGAGGAGTCTGCCCATACGGTCGAGCGCGAGCCCCTTGCCGAAGGCACCGAAGTCCAGGCGCATCCCCTCTCGAGTGGCCCTGGCCTCGGGACCGGGCCGCTGCTCCAGCAGGTGCCAGCCCACGGCCCCACGGGCCGTCTCCAGGCGGTCCTGAGGGGGCAGCGTGCCCTGCCGCGCTGCCCGACGCCACAGACGCGTCAGAGGCCCCACCGTGGGATCGACGACCCCGCCCGATGCTTCGTGCAGGCGCCCCCCCACTGGAGTGCCTCGGCGAGGACCTCACCGACCGGGGTCCACGAGCGCCCCTCCACGAGCCGGCGCGCCTCGCTCGTCGACACGTAATCAC
>WTJQ01000355.1 GCA_011524785.1 Planctomycetota bacterium
GAGGCCACGAAGCCGACGGGTCCGTCGGGGGTCTCGACGGTGGCCAGGAAGAGGCCGCAGGGGATGCGGCCGAGGGCACGGGCGAGGGCGCTGGGCTCCGGGCGGGCGTCGGTCATGGCGTGGTTTTTGGGTGATCCTTCTCGGGGCGTCCCAGGGCTCCCTGGGCTGACATTGTTATATGCCGCGCTCTGTGGACGCCCCCGCGAGGATCGGCGATAATCGCCGCCCTGCGCGCTCCGGAGCCGTCCCTCCGATGCTGCGCGCGCCTCTCCATGACGCCCTCTGGCCCCGTCCAGCACTTCGGCTCCACCGCGCCCTCCGCCGCGCCCCGTGAGCCGCTCCGAGCCCGCCTGGCTCCCCTCCTGGGGGACCGGGTCGCGGCCAGCGCGCTCGTGGCGCGGGCCCTCGCTCAGGAGCTCCTGCTCGAGTGCATGCACACGTGGTCCGCCGATGCGGCCTTCGACGAGGACGCGCTGCGCGTCGCCCTCGCCGACGTCTGGAGCGAGCAGGGATGGCGTGGCCCCGTGGCGCGTCTGCTGCGTGCGCTCGAGGACGCTCCTGGCGTCGCGCGGACCGACGGCATCGAGGGCGGGCTCGTGCGCCATCTGGTGAGCGAGCTGGGCCCCTGGATCCAGCCGGGGGCGGAGGAGCGCGCCTGGTCCGGGCGCGCGCTCGCGCCAGGGACTCGCTGCGTCTCCCGCAGTGCTCCTGCGCCAGCGCTGGCTCCCGATCTGCAGGCCGACGCGGTGGTGCTCGTGGCGACGCCCTCCGAGCACGTGCAGGCCTGCGCCCTGGCGATCGACCTCGAGGTCACGTTCGTGCTCTCCCAGGGGGGGCCGACCTTCGCCGGACGTCCCCTCGCGGAGGACCTCGTGCGCGCGGGGCGCCGCGTGCGCTTCGTGCACGAGGCGGCATTGCCGGGCCTCGTGGGGGAGGCCGACGCCGTCTGGTTCGGGACCGAGGCCGTGGGGTCCGGGGAGTTCCTGGCTCCGCACGGAGCCCACACCGTCCTCGCCGAGGCCGAGCGCCTCGGCGTCCCTGCCCGCCTGCTCGCGACCGCCGACCTCGTGATGCCCGGGGGAGCGCTCGAGCTCCCCGCCTGGGGCGAGACCGAGGCCTGGCGTCTCTGGGAGGACGCTCCGGCGCGCATGCACCTCGAGGCACAGCCCTTCGCGCCGTGCCCCTTCACCGCCCACCTGATGGTCGCCAGCGAGCGCGGCCTGGTCCGACCCGCCGAGCTGGCGATCGGGACCCTCGACACCTCCGACCTCACCCGCGCCCAGTAGCGGCGCGGCCTCCCCCCCATGACCGACACCCCGACCCAGCAGCAGCCGGACGAGCAGCGCGTCACGCTCCGCCCGATCGTGCGCGAGATGAAGGAGTCGTACCTCACGTACGCCCTCTCCGTCATCCACTCCCGCGCCCTCCCCGACGTGCGCGACGGCTTGAAGCCCAGCCAGCGGCGCATCCTCGTCGCGATGAACGACCTGAACCTCGGACCGCGTGCGAAGTACCGCAAGTGCGCCAAGGTCGCGGGCGACACGTCCGGCAACTACCACCCCCACGGCGAGTCGGTCATCTACCCGACCCTCGTGCGCATGGCGCAGGACTTCTCCATGCGCTACACGCTCGTCGACGGGCAGGGGAACTTCGGCTCCATCGACGGCGACCCGCCGGCCGCCATGCGATACACGGAGGCGCGCATGACCGGCGTGTCGACCGAGCTCATGGCGGACCTCGACAAGGAGACCGTCGCCCTCGAGCCCAACTACGACGACACGCGCACGCAGCCGACGGTGCTGCCCTCGCGGTTCCCGAACCTGATCTGCAACGGCTCGGAGGGCATCGCGGTCGGCATGGCGACCAGCATGCCGCCGCACAACCTGCGGGAGATCTGCTCCGGCATCCGCGCGATCCTCGACGACCCGGCGCTCGACGACATCGAGCTGATGCGGCACGTGCCGGGCCCGGACTTCCCCACCGGCGGCATCATCATGGGCCGCAGCGGGATCCTGCAGGCCTACACGACCGGCCGCGGCATCATCCGCCTGCGCGGCCGCTACCACATCGAGGAGTCGGACAAGGGCCCGACCCGGATCGTCTTCACGGAGATCCCGTACCAGACCCGCAAGGGCGGGGACTCGCGTGCCTCGATCATCAACAAGATCGCCGAGGCCGTGAAGGAGGAGCGGATCACCGGGATCCGCGACATCATCGACCTCACGAGCCTCTCCAAGGAGACCGGCGGCGTCGACATCCGCCTCGTGATCGAGCTGAAGAAGAACGAGGACCCCAACGTCATCGTCAACCAGCTCTTCCAGTACACGCCGCTCCAGTCGACCTACTCGATCATCAACCTGGCGATCGCCGATCGGGAGCCGCGCACGCTGACCCTGCGCCAGCTGCTCGATCACTGGATCGACCACCGGCGCGACGTCATCCGGGCCCGGACCCGGTACCTGCTGCGCAAGGCCGAGGAGCGCAAGCACATCGTCGACGGGCTGCTCATCGCCCAGGCGAACATCGATCGGGTCATCGAGCTGATCCGCGCCTCGGCCGATCGGGACGCGGCCAAGACCGCCCTGTCGGCCGAGTTCGGCCTGAGCGACCGTCAGGCCCAGGCGATCGTCGACATGCGCCTCGGCAGCCTGACCGGACTCGAGCGCGAGAAGCTCGAGACCGAGGCCAACGAGCTGACGCTCACGATCTCCGACCTCCAGGACATCCTCGCGCGCGAGGAGCGCGTCACGGGGATCCTCCTCGAGGAGCTCAAGGAGGTCGAGGACCGCTTCGGCGATGAGCGTCGCACCGAGATCTCCAACGAGGAGGTCGCGGGCGGCATGGACATCGGGGCCCTCATCCAGGAGGACCTGATGGTCGTGACGTCCAGCAACGAGGGCTACGTCAAGCGCCTGCCCCTCGACACCTACCGCGCTCAGGGGCGTGGTGGCCAGGGCGTCAAGGGCTCGGCCTCGAAGGACGGGGACTACCTCAAGTCCCTGTTCGTCGCGGGCACGCACGATCGCCTGCTCTTCTTCACGAACCAGGGCCAGGTCTTCTCGAAGCTCACCTACGAGCTGCCCGAGGGCACCAAGCAGTCCAAGGGCCGTGCGATGGCGAACGTGCTCGACCTGCGCGACGAGGAGCGGGTGGAGACCATCCTGCGCGTCACGGACTTCGACTCCGAGGGCTACCTCGTCTTCGCGACCCGCAAGGGGCGCATCAAGAAGACGGCCCTCGCGGAGTACCGCCGGCCCCGCTCCAAGGGTCTGCGCGCGATCGTCCTCGAGGAGGGCGACGAGGTGGTGTCGGTCTCGATCGCGCGACCGGGCGACACGATCATGCTCACCACCCGGGACGGCCGCGCGATCCGCTTCGACGAGTCGACGGCCCGTGCGATGGGCCGAGCGAGTCGCGGGGTCAAGGGGGCGCGCCTGCGCGGCGACGACGTGGTCGTCGGGCTCGTCATCGCGGACCCCGAGTCCTTCCTCCTGACCGCCACCGAGCACGGCTACGGCAAGCGCACGGCGATTGGCGACTACCCGATCAAGGGGCGCGGGACCGGCGGCGTCATCGACATCCGCACGACCGACCGCAACGGCAAGGTCATCACCTCGCTGCTGTGTGGCGAGGGCTCCGACGTGATCTACATCACCGAGGGGGGGATGATCGTGCGGAGCCACTCCGACGACATCTCGGTCGTGGGGCGCAACACTCAGGGCGTGCGCCTGCTGCGCCTGAAGGACGGCGACCGCCTCGTGGCCGCGCAGGTGATCGCCCGCGAGGACCTCGAGCGCTTCGGGGACGACGAGGAGGTCGAGGCACCGCCCGAGCCGGACGCCGCGGACCTGGCCGAGACGCCGGCCGCTGATGAACCCGACGACGAACCCGACGGTGAGGCTCCCGACGAGGAGGAGTGATCATGGACCTGAAGTCGAGACTGGACGCGGACCTCAAGGCCGCGATGAAGGCCGGCGAGGCCGTGCGGCGGGACACCCTTCGCATGGTGATCGCGGCGATCAAGAACCGTGCGATCGAGGTCGGGGGCGCCAACACGGTGCTCGATGACGAGGCGGTCATGGCCGTTGTGCTCAACCAGGTCAAGACGAGGACCGACAGCGCGCAGCAGTACGACGCTGCCGATCGGGCCGACCTGGCTGACAAGGAGCGTGCGGAGATCGCGGTGCTGCAGGGGTACCTGCCTCAGCAGCTCAGCGAGGACGAGACGCGCGCCGCCGTGGAGAAGGCCATCGCGGACACCGGGGCGAGCAGCAAGGCCGACCTCGGCAAGGTCATCAAGGCCGTGATGGCGGCCCACAAGGGACAGGTCGACGGGAAGCAGGTCCAGCGGCTGATCGCCGAGATGCTCTCTTGACGGAGGGCTCGGCGCGCGAGGGGCAGGGCGCGGACCTGGGAGCGCGACACCGCCGGCTCGGCCTGCGGGCCGGCCTCGTGTCCGTGCTGACGCTCGTCAGCCGGATCCTGGGCTACGCCCGCGAGGCGGTCACCGCCGCCCTGTTCGGCCACCAGTCCGCGATCCTCGACGCGTTCCTCACCGCCTGGCGGATCCCCAACCTCTTCCGGCGGCTCTTCGGCGAGGGCGCCATCGCGACCTCGTTCCAGACCGAGTTCTCCGAGGTCGAGGGCGAGGATGGCGAGAGCGCGGGGCGCGCCTTCTTCTGGGCGGTGTTCCGGATGCTGACCTGCATCCTCGTCGTCCTCACGGCGGCGCTGATCGCCGTCGTCTGGGTGCTCCCCGACCGGCTCGCCGTCCCGGGGCTCACGGGGGTCTGGCCCCTCGGCTCCCTCCCCTGGCTCGGCCCCGAGCCTGGGGCGGTGCGCGAGCTCACGGTGCGGCTCCTGCCGTTCCTCGTCGTCATCTGCCTCACGGCCGTGACCAGCGCGGCCCTGCACGTGCGCGGGCTCTTCGGCGCCACGGCCCTGGCGCCGGTCGTGTTCAACGTGGTCTGGATCGTCACCCTGATCCTCCTGCTGCGTCGCTTCCCCGACCCTGGCCTGCGCACCGCGGGCGCGATGCAGCTGGACATGGTGCGCTACCTGACCTGGGGCATCCTCCTGGCGGCCCTCGTGCAGGGGGCAGGCCTCCTGCCGAGCCTCGCGCGCTGCGGCCTCCTCGGAGGGCGGTCGAGCGGCGGAGCGCACGCGGCCGCGGGACCTGCACGCAGTCCGCGTGCCGTGCTCGTACGGGCCCTTCCCTTGGCGCTCGGCGCCGCCGTCTATCAGTTCAACGTGATGGTGGACGGGGTCATGGCGATCAGCCTGCTGCCTGAGGGCGGAGCGGGGGCGCACTACTTCGCCACGCGGGTCCAGCAGTTCCCCATGGCGATGATCGCCTTCGCGGCGACGACCGCCGTGTTCCCCGCCCTCAAGGCCCTGGGGCAGCAGGGCGACCTCACGGGGCTCGCTCGCCTGCACACGAGGACCCAGCGCACGGTGGCCTTCCTGGCCCTGCCCGCCACCACGGGCCTGATCGCGCTCGCCCAGCCCATCGTCATGGCGATGTTCATGCACGGTGCCTACCAGGAGGAGGGCGTCGAGCGGATCGTCAGCGCCCTGGTCGCCCTCGCTCTCGCCGTCGTGCCGGTCGGGGCCAGTGGCCTCGTGGTCCGCTGCTTCTACTCCGTTGGCGACTTCCGGACGCCGGTGGTCGTCTCGGTGGCGATGATGGCGCTGAACCTCGGCCTGAACCTCTGGTTCATCGTCGGGCTGGGCCTCGATGCGGATGGCCTGGCCCTGGGGACCGCCGTCACGAGCTGGCTGTCCCTCGCCCTGCTCGTCCCCCTGCTGCGCACCCGGCATCGCCTCCCGGCGGGACCGGCTGGGCTCGTGCGCTCCGTGGGGCTCTCGGCCGTGGGAGCCGCTGCCTGCGGGGCCGTCGCGGCGCCTGCCTACCGGGCGCTGTGTGGGCCTCTCAGAAGCGTGCTGGAGGCGCTCCACCTGTTCGAGGGGGATGCGCAGGTCCGGGCGAGCCAGGTCCTCGGCCTCCTCGGGGCGATCGGCGCCGGGGTGATTGCCCACTTCGTGGTGACGGCTGCGCTTGGCTCGGAGGAGGCTCGGGCGTTCCTGGGGCGCCTGAGGGGCCGCCAGGCCCGCTGATTGGAATCGGCGCCGCGCCGCCCATCGGACGCCTTGATCGCGCTCCGCGGGCTGGACAAGATCGAGTCCGCAGCAGGGGGGCGCCATCTCGGGGACGGGGTGGCGTGCATGCTCCTCTGCCGGCACTCGCCCGAACCGAGGACGCACCGCACCGATCCCACGTGAATCCCTCCACCCTGCCGCAGAGCTCCGAGTCCGCCGCCCCGACGTCCGCCGCTGCCATGGAGCTCCTCCGGAGCCTCGATCCGCCGGCCGACCTGCCCGAGCCGAACCTCTCCGAGAACGCCGTCGCGGTGCTCGAGCGCCGCTACCTGAAGAAGGACGCGGCGACGGGGATGCCCTGCGAGACGCCGCGGCAGCTCCTCTGGCGCGTGGCCACCTGCGTGGCCGGGGCCGAGGCGCTGCACCGTCCGGGCGAGCCCGAGCACGAGCTCACGATCGCTCGCGAGTTCTACGGGATGATGGCCTCGCGGACCTTCATGCCGAACAGTCCCTGCCTCATGAACGCCGGGCGGGAGCAGGGGATGCTGAGCGCCTGCTTCGTGCTTCCCGTCGAGGACTCGGTCGACGGCATCTTCGAGTCGGTGCGCGCCACCGCGCTGATCCAGAAGGCGGGTGGTGGGACCGGCTTCAGCTTCTCGCGCCTGCGGCCTCGCGGGGACGCGGTCGGCAGCTCCGGCGGGACGACCGAGGGCCCCTTGTCCTTCATCAAGGTGTTCTCCAAGGCGACCGACGCGATCCAGCAGGGTGCGTTCCGCCGCGGGGCCAACATGGGCATCCTGCGCGTCGATCACCCGGACGTGGCGGACTTCATCGTCTGCAAGGACGACCGCACGCAGCTGACGAACTACAACATCTCGATCACGGTCACGGACCCGTTCATCGAGCGCCTGCGCGAGGACCCCACCCAGGTCCACATGGTCCAGAACCCCCGCTCGAAGGAGTGGGCGCCCCTCGCCAAGCTCGACGAGCAGCGGCAGCCGACCGGCGCGCACTGGACCGTCGGCGAGATCTGGGACGCGATCATCGACCACGCCTGGGAGAGTGGTGAGCCTGGGGTCGTCTTCATCGACCGGATCAACACGCGCAACCCGATCAAGAACGTCGGGATGATCGAGGCCACGAACCCCTGCGGGGAGCAGCCCCTGCACCCGTGGGACTCCTGCAACCTGGGCTCGATCAACCTGGGGATCCTCGTGCAGGGAAGCGGGGCCGAGGCGACCTTCGACTGGGACCGCTACAAGGCCGCGATCCACACGACGACGCGCTTCCTGGACAACGTCATCGACGTCAACCACTACCCGCTCCCGCAGATCGACAACATGTCGAAGACGACGCGGCGCATCGGGCTCGGCGTGATGGGGTTCGCGGACGCGCTCTACAAGCTGGGCATCCCCTACAACTCGGAGGCGGGCCTCCAGTTCGGGGAGGAGGTCATGCGCGTCATGAACGAGGAGTCCCACCTCGCCA
>WTJQ01000618.1 GCA_011524785.1 Planctomycetota bacterium
GAGGTGTCCTCGGCCGCCACCACGTAGAAGTAGGTGGTCCCGTTGGTGACGCTCACGTCCGAGGCGGCCGTGGTCGTCAGCAGGCCGCCGGAGATCTCCACGTAGCCTCCACCGGAGGTCGTCGAGCGGTAGACGCGGTAGCCGGCCAGGTCGGCCTCGCCGTTCGCGCTCCAGGCCAGGTCCACCACGGCGTCGCCGCCGGTGGCGCTGAGCCCGGTCGGGTCGGCCGGAGGCGTGACGTCCGGGCCGCCCCCTCCGCCGCCGCCGACCGGGGTGCCGACCAGGCTGATGTCGTCGACCCAGGTGTTCTCGTTGTTGCGGTTCGCGTTGGTGCGGTAGCGCAGGGTGAACGAGGCGTTGTCGGCCGCGTCCGCGGGGAGCGAGAAGCTCCGCGTGGTCCAGCCGGTGTTGCCCTCCACCTCGAGGGTGGTCCAGGTCGAGCCGCCGTTCGCCGACCACTCGACGACGAGGACCTCGCCGTTGTCGTAGTTGTTGGAGCGCTTGGCGTAGGCGAGGGTCAGGCTCTCGTAGCCGGCCGTGCTGATGGTGCGGGTCGCGGTCGAGTTCCGCCGCACGCGCATGGAGTAGACGCCGGAAGCGACCTGGCCGGTGCGGACCGAGACGTTGTTCGTCGTGGTCCAGCCGTTCAGGTTCCCGTCCTCGAAGCCCTCGAAGAAGAACTCCTCGGGGGTGCCTCCTCCGCCGCCGCCGCCGCCGGGGTCCTGCGGGGTCGCCGAGGCCTCGGTGCTCATGCTCGAGAGGTTGCCGGCCGCGTCCTCGGCCGCCACCACGTAGAAGTACGTCGTGCCGTTGGTGACGGTGCCGTCCGAGTAGCTGGTCGCGGCCTGCAGGCCCGTGGTCAGCTCGACGAAGCCCGAGCCCGAGGTGGTGGAGCGGTACACGCGGTAGCCCGCGAGGTCCGCCTCGCCGTTGGCGCTCCAGCCGAGGTCGACCACGGCGTTGCCCGCCGTGGCGGTGAGGCCGCTGGGGGCCGCGGGGGGCGTCGTGTCCCCGCCGCCTCCGCCGCCGCCGCCACTACCAGCGAGGGCAGCCGCAGCGTTCACGACGCCGCCGGTCGCGGTGATCCCCGCGAGGGAGGACACCGGGCGCACCGTCGAGAGCAGGCGATCGATCGCCTGCTGCCAGGTGAGGCCCGGGTCGTACCCGAGCAGGAGGGTCGCGACCCCGGCCACGTGGGGCGTGGCCATCGAGGTCCCGCTCAGGTAGACGTACCCGGCGGCCGCGTAGGTCGAGGCGATGTCGACGCCGGGCGCGCCCAGGTCGACGCTGGTGGCGCCGTAGTTCGAGAAGCTCGCGAGGCCGTCACGGTTGTCGGTGGCTGCGACCGAGAGCACGTTCGGCAGGTCGTAGTTCGAGGGGTAGTGGGCCGAGGAGTCGTTGTTGGTGCCGCTGTTGCCCGCAGCCGCGCAGAAGACGTGCCCGACGGCCTGGGTGCCCTGGATGGCGTCGAACAGCGCCTGGGAGAAGCCGCCGCCTCCCCAACTGTTGTTCGAGACGCGGATGCCGTTGGTCGTGCAGTACGAGACGGCGAGCACCGCGTCCGACGTGAACCCGCCCTGGGGGCCGAGGAAGCGCAGCGGGACGATCTTGCAGCGCCAGTTGACGCCGGCGACGCCCACGCCGTTGTTGCCGACCGCGCCGACCGTGCCGGCGCAGTGGCTGCCGTGGCCGTCCGCGTCGTCGGGGTTGTTGTCGGTGTCGTAGAAGTCCCAGCCGCGGACGTCGTCGACGTAGCCGTTGCCGTCGTCGTCGACGCCGTTGCCGGCGACCTCACCCGGGTTGCTCCAGATGTTCGCGGCGAGGTCGGGGTGGTCCCAGTCGACCCCCGTGTCGATGACGGCGACCGCGAAGTTCGGGTCGCCCGTGAACGTGTTCCAGGCCTCGGTGGCGTCGATGTCGGCGTCCGCGATGCCGACCTGCCCCTGGATGGTCTGCCCCGTGTTGTGCAGGCCGTAGGTCAGGTCGAAGTAGGTGTCGTTCGGGGTGTTGATGGCCCGCACGACGTAGTTGGGCTCGGCGTACTCCACGAGCGGGCGCAGGGCGGCGATGGCATCCTCCACGCTTCCCTGGACGTGGATCAGCTCGAGGTTGGGGACGCCGGGGAGGCTGCGCAGGCGACCGAGGCCCACCGCCGTCCGGAGCGCCTCGCGCTCGCCCTCGCTCTGGCGGGGCAGCCAGCGCACGAGCAGGCTGGCGGGGTCGTACTGAAGGTCGGGCTGGACCTCCAGCAGCGCGGTGGCGGCGGCGTGGGCCGCCTGCGCTCGGAACTGCTCGAGGGCGCCGGGGTCCGAGGGACCCTCCTGGGGTGCGGCGAGCGCCGCGGGAACGAGGAAGGGAGCGCACGCGACCGCGCACGCGGAGAAGATCGAATTGTTCATGGCAGGAGATCCGTTGGAGCGGATGCAGCGGCGGGGGATCGCCGCCAACCGAAGCTAGCTGTCTTCTGGACGCTGTGTTCGGAAACTGTGTTCCCTGCAGGGCCCGGGAGGGCTGATCAGTCGTTCAGGAGCGGCAGCCTGCGGCGAACTTGACCTCCTTCCGACCTGTGGCTTCTCGATGACCAGGAAGCCGCAATGATGCCTGGGGGCCGCTGCCCAACGCTGCGGGCTCCATGCACCCGGGAGAGGGGTGCGGGCGTCTCGGACCCCGACCGGGTCGTGACCTGGTTGCCCGGTGGACCTCCCACCAGGAGCACGCTTCAGGCCATGGGTCCGAGACGATCCCGCTGCGCTGCACCGGGCTCTTCCGGCAGTTGCGTGGACCCGTGTTCCGGTGCGCAACCGGGACTCGAGCCCACCTGCTGGCGAGCACTGGAGGATCGTCCCCGGAGAGCGGTCCGCATGGCGGTCCGGACCGTGCCGGGGACGAGGAGGGGCTGGCGCATGGCTTCGACCGTACTTCACCACCTGAACGCCCGGTATAGCCAATCGCAGCGGGTCCACGTCCGGGACACGCACACCTCGACGTCGCATTGCATCCTCCCTTGGCGGCCCTGCGAACTCCTTCGCATGCTCCCGACCCTCCTGGCCCTCACGGCACCCCTGCTCACGTCCGACTCCGCCAGCCCGCTGCGGCTCGAGGCCGCCGCTCTCCTGGGTGAGGCGCGCTCCCTCGCCACCGAGGTCCGGGAGTCCGGTGCGACCGGCCTGACGGCCCTGGTCGCTGGGGCTCGCGCCAGCGCCGCCCAGCTCGAGGGCACGCGCTCGGGGCAGCGCCTCGTCGACGCCGTGGAGGCTGCGCGGTGGGCTGGACTGGCGGACCCCGCGGGGGCCGCCCGACAGCTCGAGGCCGTGCTCGCCGAGGTCGAGGGGGACCTGCGCTTCGAGCCCTACATCGAGGCCGAGCTCCCGGTGGGCTTCCCCGCCCCGACCCCGGTCGGCGAGATCGAGGTCAAGGCCTATCCCGTCTACCGCATGGCGCGGACCGACATGTCCGGCGGCGCCTTCTGGAAGCTCTTCAACCACATCAAGAAGAACGAGATCGCCATGACGGCGCCCGTCGAGATGACGTGGACGAGCACCGAGGAGGGCATGCGTGAGGTCGACATGGCGTTCCTCTACGGCAACGTGGACCTCGGGCCGGTTGGCAGCGACGGCGCCGTCGAGGTCGTCGACGCGGAGCCCGGGCTCGTGGTCAGCCTCGGCTGCCGCGGCGAGGCGACGCGCACCGCCGTCAACGCCGCCTACGACGAGCTCCTCGCCTGGCTGGCGCTCCAGGGTGAGCTGGAGATCACCGGGCCCATGCGCGGCATGGCCTACAACAGCCCCATGGTCCCGCGGAGCCGCAAGTACTTCGAGGTCCAGGTCCCCGTGACGCGCCTCGAGGAGGCCCCCCTGCCCATGCAAGCGCTGCTCGATCCCACCTCCGCGGCCGAGGCCGGCCAGTGGCAGGTCGTCAACGACACCGTGATGGGCGGCCGCTCCAGCAGCGGGATGCGCTCCGGGAGCGAGGGCCTCGTCTTCGCGGGGGACCTCTCCCTCGAGAACAACGGCGGGTTCGCCTCCGTGCGGCGTCCGATGCCGGACGGGCTCCCCGAGGGAGCAGATCGCTTCGTCGTGCGGGTCCGCGGCGATGGCAACACCTACAAGCTGCGGGCGCGGACGAACGGCCGCTTCGACGGCGTGAGCTATGAGCGCTCGTTCGAGACCACTGCCGGCGAGGTGATCGAGGTCGAGCTGCCCCTGGCGGAGTTCCGCCCTGTCTTCCGTGGGCGCACCGTTCCCGGGCAGCCGGAGCTCGCTGCCGCCGCCGTGCGTCAGCTCGGGCTGCTGATCAGCGACAAGCAGGAGGGCTCGTTCGCCCTCGAGGTCCTCGCGCTCGGCGTGCGCTGACGCTGCCCGGATCGCCGGGTCGCGCGACGGATCGACGTCACCCCCTAGGATCGGCAGCATGCTGCTGCCGCTCCTGTCCCTGCTGGCCCTGCAGGACCCGTCCGCGGTCCTCCCTCCCGAGCCGTCCCCGTCCCCGGGTCCCGACTGGCTGCTCGACGCGGCACCCTTCGAGGCGGGCCTCTACGCCTCCCCTGACGGGCGCGGCGTCGTCCTCAGCAACGGCCTCGTGCGGCGTGAGGTGCGCGTGGTCGACGGGGCCGCGACGGTGGCTCTGGAGCGGTTGGCTCCCCGCGCCGCCGTGTTGCGGTCCGTGCGCCCGGAGGCGCGCCTGGTCCTCGACGGCAGCGAGTACGCGGTGGGCGGTCTGGTCGGCCAGCGCAACCACGCCTTCCTCACGCCGGAGATGCAGGCTCAGCTGCGCCCCGATCCCCGGGCGCTGCAGCTGGTCGGATGGGAGCAGGTCCCCGTGGAGGAGCCCTTCGGCTGGGGCCGCCCTCGCCACCACCGCGAGGACTCCTCCTGGCCGCCCGCGGGCATCGGCCTGCGCCTCGACTTCGCCTTCGATGCGGAGGCCCTCCTCGAGGACGGGCTCGAGCAGCGCAGCGGTCTCATGGACAGCGACCAGGGCCGCGCCGCCCTCCTCGAAGGGGACTTCGCCACCTCCCAAGCCGACTGGACCGTGCTCACGCCGCCGGACGCCCTGGAGATCCAGTTCGAGGGGGAGGGCAAGTGGGGCGAGCTGCATGCGCCGGCCAACGCGCACTGCGCCGCCGAGCGGGCGCTGCCTGACGGCGTCGCCGTGGTCGAGGTGACGCTGGACGCGGGCACCGACCGGGGTGCCAGCTGGGGGCCGGGCCTCGCGCTCGTGCTCTCCGACCGGACCCTCAAGTTCAACCTGCGCCCCGCGGGCGGGGGCTACGACGGCTCGCCCCGGTTCGGCGGCTTCGATGGCTCTCGCGAGCTGGATCGTCTCGGCGGCCGTGAGAAGGTGTCGATCGATGCTCCCTGGACGCTGCGTCTGCGCCGCTCCGGGACGCGCTGGCACTACGAGGTCCGGCAGGCCGGCAGTCCCTGGCGCACGCTGCACGCGGTGGACGTCGGCTCGGACGCCCCGCCCCGGCTCCTGCGCGTGGGCAAGCTCGACCCGAGTGGGGAGGCGCGCTCGTATGCCGAGCCGGGCGAGGAGGGTCGGTCCCGCATCCTCGACGTGCGGGCCTTCGGGGAGCTCGAGGGTCCTGCGCTCGAGGAGCTGGCGTCGCGCGTGCGCGACCTGGAGCAGGTGCGCGTGAGCGTCCACCACGAGCTCTACGACGGGCTGCCCTGCGTCGTGAAGTGGCTGACCGTCCACAACGGCAGCGCGCGCACCATCGTCGTCGATCGGTTCACGAGCGAGATCCTCGCCGCGGTGGAGGGCGAGAGCCGCGTCGAGACGCGCGAGGGCGTGGCGATCCGCACTCCGAACGTGTGGGTGGAGACCGACTACGCGACCGGGGGCGCGAACGAGAACGGCCAGCGCTGGTCGGTGCACTGGCGGACCGATCCGCTCTTCGACACGCAGGTGAACTACCTGCGCCAGACGCCCTGCCTCCTGGAGTGCGAGCCGAGCGTGGGGCCCGCCCAGGACGTGGCCCCGGGGGAGACCTTCCGGAGCTTCCGGTCCTTCGTCCTCGTGCACGACAGCGAGGACCGTGCCCGCAACGGGCTGGCGCGCTGCCGCATGTACCGGACCATCGCGCCCTGGGTGACCGAGAACCCGCTGATGATGCACGTGCGCTTCGCGGACGAGGAGAGCGTCCGACGTGCGATCGACCAGTGCGCGGAGGTGGGCTTCGAGATGGTGATCCTCACCTTCGGGAGCGGGTTCAACATCGAGGACGACAGTCCGGAGTACCTCGCGCGCATGCGTGGCTACGCGGACTACGCCCGGTCCAAGGGGGTCGAGATCGGCGGCTACTCGCTCCTCTCGTCCCGCAGCGTGGGGGGCGGCAACGACGTCGTCTCGCCCCCGGGCGAGCGGCCGACGCACGGCTCCTGCCCCGCCCTCACCAGCCCCTGGGGCCAGGAGTACTACCGCAAGCTCTACCGCTTCTTCCCGGAGACGGGCTTCAGCCTGCTCGAGCACGACGGCCCCTATCCCGGCGACTTCGACATCACCGCGCGCCCGCCCCTGCAGAAGGGCTACGAGGACTCGCAGTGGGCGCAGTTCTGGATCGCGGCCGATCACTATCGCTGGTGCCGGGAGCAGGGCATCTACACCAACACGCCCGACTGGTACCACCTCAACGGCTCGACGAAGTCGGCGATGGGGTACCGCGAGGTGAACTGGTCGCTGCCCCGCGCGGACCAGGTGCTCCACACGCGGCAGAACATCTTCGACGGCACCTGGACCAAGACGCCGACCATGGGGTGGATGTTCGTGCCGCTGACCCAGTACCACGGGGGAGGCGCCGCGGCCACCGTCGAGCCGCTCCACGAACACCGCGACCACTACCGGCGCATGCTCTCCAGCAACCTCGGGGCCGGGGTGCAGGCCTGCTATCGCGGCCCGCGGCTCTTCGATACCCCGGAGACCCAGGCGGTGGTCGCCCGCGAGGTGGCCTGGTTCAAGGCGCACCGCGCGATCCTGGAGGCCGACATCGACCACGGGGCCAGCCGCCGGGCGGACGGGCGTGACCTGGACTGGATGCTCCACGTCGACCCGAAGCTCGACACGCCGGGGATGCTGGTGGTCTGGAATCCCATGGAGCGTCCCGTCGAGAGACGGCTCGAGCTCGACCTGACGTACACCGGCCTCCGCGGGTCCTGTGTGGCCGCGTCGGAGGGGGGGGAGCGGACCGAGCTCACCGTGGACGAGCGTGGCCGGGTCGTGCTCATGATCGAGGTTCCTGCCGGCGGCCGGACCTCCGTCGTGTTCCATCGCCCGTGAGTTGGTGCCAGCCCGTGTCCCGGAGGCCCCGGTGGGGGACGGTGCGGGCTCCGGGGCGCCGCTCGGGGTAAGGTTCGGCCATGGGCCATGCCCTGCTGACGAGCGAATGGACGCCGGGACGCCTGCGCTCCCGGTCTGAGGTCCCCGTAGCCCTGGCGCTCCTGCTCCTCGGGAGCGGCTGCGCGGGTGAGGGGGAGGGACCCGGGGGCGCGGAGTCCTCGGGAGCCACGCGTCCTGAGCTCGACGCTCCTCCCAACGTCGTCCTGATCTCCCTCGACAC
>WTJQ01000324.1 GCA_011524785.1 Planctomycetota bacterium
GGGGGCTCGAGCGGGCTGCAGAACCTCCCGCGCCACGCGGTCGTCACGGCGGACGCCACGACGGTCGCCCGCTGACGCAGCTCGAAGCGTGCGAGGGTGCCGCTGGTGAAGGTCCACCAGGCAACGGCGGTCCCAAGACCGTCGGCCGCGAGGTCGACGGCGGTCACGACCTCGCTGGTGGGCCGCGTGACGACGATCCCAGGGACCCAGCCCGCCGGACCGTCCCGGAGAATGACCAGCTGGCCGATGGCCCCGAGGGCCACCCGGTCCCCGGCGGGCGCGATGTCCAGGGCGCTGAGGGCGGCCGTGAGCGCTTGGTGGTGGACCAGCTGGCCCGAGGCGTCGAGCAGGTAGAGGTCGAGGCCGGCCGCCACCGCGACGAGGGAGCCGTCCTCGGCGACGGCGAGCTGGGAGAGAGCGAGCCCGGGCAGGTCGAGCTGAGCGCGCGGCACGCCGGTCGCACCATCCAGGAGCTCGAGGCGCACCGTGCCGGCGTACAGGTCGTGCGCCGCGGCGACCACCAGGTCGCCCGCGGCGTCGGTGGCGAGACGAGGCTCCGCCGTGCCAGCCGCGGGGAGGGTGCGCTCCCACTGCGCCTGCAGCTGACCACTCCGGGCCGCGTCGGCGGCGGAATGGGCGAGCACACGCGCGGAGGTGAGTCCCGGCGCGCTGGCAGGCTCCTGCACGATCCCGAAGAGGGCCGTGCCCTCGCGGGCCGCGATCGTCCGACTCCCGAGGGCCGCGGAAGGCGTCTGGGCGTCGACGAAGCGCGCGGGGGAGCCCTCCTGCCGGGCCACGTCGAGGGCCATCCAGCGGGCGTCCTGACCAGCGGCGCTGGCCCAGACGAGGCTCTCATCGGCCGCGAAGTGGACGTCCCGGGGCAGCCAGGCCTCGAGAGGAGCGGGGCTCTGGACCCAGCGCTGCCCCTGGGTGAAGGGGTCCTGGGCGTGGGCGGAGGAGCCGAGGAGGCTGGCGGTGGACAGGGTCAGCGCCAGGAGGCGCGAGGCGGCGGTGGGCATGGACGGCGGTGTTGCGGGTGGGCACGGCGCGGAGCGGCGTGCCGGGGCGCTGCGGAGTGACGGTGCGGTGCGGTTGCACTGCCGCGGCGGGAACACCGAACGCTATCCCTGTCCCGCGCACCGGGCCGGGAGCAGCGGCGAGCCCGGGCCTCCGTGCCTCGGACGGGGACGGATCGCGGTCCATCGAGGCAGGACGGACCGCCGCAGGGGCCGGTCCCCGGCGCCTGAATTCGCCCTGGGGCCCCGGGCGGGCCTGCGCTAGAATCCCGGCCCCCGTCGACCCGGGGAGAGATCGGCCCTCGAGGCCGGCGCCGAAGGGGCAAGCGCCACGCGCGTGAAACTCTCAGGCAAAGCGGACCCGGGTCGCAGCAGGCTCTCTGGACGCGCCGCCCGCCGGGCAACGCGCGAACAGGGGCGCGGAGCCCCCTCCAGAGCCATGCGACACACCCCGCTCCACGATCTCCACGAGCGCCTCGGCGCGCGCATGGTCGAGTTCGGCGGCTGGCACATGCCGGTCCAGTACGGTCCCATCCTCGACGAGGTCCGCTGCGTGCGCGAGCGCGTGGGGCTGTTCGACCTCAGCCACATGGGGCGTCTCCGCTTCACCGGCCCCGACCGGGTGCAGGCGCTGGACCGCGTGCTGACCTCCTACGTCGGGCGCATCCCGACGGACGCCATCCGCTACGGGCTGCTCTGCCGTGAGGACGGCAACCCGCTCGACGACGTGCTCGTCTACAAGGGTGAGGACGACGTGTTCATGGTCGTCAACGCGGCCAATCACGACCGCGACCTCGCCTGGCTCCGCGAGCGGTGCGAGGGCATGGACGTCACCATCGAGGACCAGACGGAGGAGCTGGCGATGCTCGCGCTCCAGGGCCAGGCCTCCCAGGACACGCTCCAGGCCTGCGTCGAGGGCCTCGACCTGTCCACGGTCGGCTACTACCGCTCGGGCTTCGGCACCCTCTGCGGCATGCCGGGAGTGCGGGTGAGCCGGACCGGGTACACGGGCGAGGACGGCTTCGAGCTCTACTTCCCCGCCGGCGAGGCCGAGCGCGTCTGGGAGGAGCTGACGCGGGCCGGGGCTGACCACGGGCTGCAGCCCATCGGGCTCGGCGCGCGCGACACCCTGCGCCTCGAGGCGGGCATGCCGCTCTACGGGCACGAGATCGACGAGGAGCACAACCCGATCGAGGCCGGCCTCTCGTTCGGCGTCTCCTTCCACGAGGACAAGGGCGACTGGATCGGCCGGCAGGCCCTCCAGGCCGCGAAGGAGGCCCCCACGCGCGTGCTCGTCGGCATCGTCACGGACGGCAAGCGCGCGCCGCGCCAGGGCTATCCCATCGTCCACGGGGACGAGGTCGTCGGGCAGGTCTGCTCCGGCGCGGTCTCCCCCACCCTCGACAAGAACATCGGGACGGCGTACGTCCCGGTCGCCCTCGCCACCGCGGGGACGGCCGTGGAGATGGACCTGCGCGGCAAGCGCCAGGCCTGCACCGTCACCGACCTTCCCTTCTATTCACGCACCCGTAAGTGAGCACAGCCATGCGCCCCGAAGACCGCCGCTACGCATCCTCCCACGAGTGGGCCAAGCAGGATGGGGACACCATCCTGATCGGCATCACCGACTTCGCCATCGACGAGCTCTGCAACGGCAACATCGATGACCTCGTGTACTGCGACCTGCCCGAGGCTGGGCGCCAGGTCGACGCCGGGGAGACCTTCGGCGAGATCGAGTCGGTGAAGGCCGTCTCGGACCTGCTCTCGCCGGTCGCCGGGGAGATCGTCGAGGTCAACCCGACCGTCGAGGAGCACCTCGAGGCCATGGCCAAGGACCCCTGGGGCAAGGGCTGGATGATCCGCATCAAGCCCGCCTCCACCGACCTGTCGCACCTGATGGATGCGGCGGCGTACGAGGAGCACATCGCCACGCCGCACTGAGCGGCCCCGCAGCACGACGCCCCCCGGAGCGGGGGCGTCCCGATCGCCCATGAGCGCCTGGCGTCTCATCACCACCTGGGGCGCCAGCCCCGAGTTCAACATGGGGCTGGACGAGGCGCTCCTCCTGCAGGGCGAGCAGCCGACCGTGCGGCTCTACACCTGGGCGCCGGACACCCTGAGCCTCGGGTGGTTCCAACGCCTCGACGAGGTGCCAGGAGCCGATCGGGCCAGTCGCCGGGTCCGCAGGCTGACTGGCGGCGGGGCGATCCACCACCAGCACGAGCTCACCTTCTCCCTCACGGCGCCCGTCGGGCTCGCTCCCTACGACGGCACCGTCCCCGAGAGCTACGAGCGCGTGCACGCGGCGATCGTGAAGGCCCTGGCCGCGGTGGGGCTCGACGCGAGGCTGCGCGGGGACGACCCGCTCACCTCGGACGCCGAGGCCACGGGGATGTGCTTCCACCACTCGACCCCGCTGGACATCGCCTGGGGCGGTGCGAAGGGCGTGGGCTCCGCCCAGCGCCGGCGCGGTGGACGCGTCCTCCACCACGGCTCCATCAAGCTGGGGACGACCAGCCTGGAGGGCCCGATCGCGACCTTCGAGGCCGCTTCCCAGCAGGTCACCCCGGTCGAGTTCGGCCCCCACCTGCTGCGAGGGTTCGAGCAGGAGCTCGGCCTCGAGCTCCGGCCCGGCGTCCCCTCCCCCGCGGAGCGCGCCTGCGCCGAGCAGCTGGGCGCGCGCTACACGACCGAGTCCTGGGTCGCCCAGCGCTGAGGGCCCGAGCGGGGAGGCCCTGAACGAAGAAGGCGCCCCACGAGGAGGCGCCTTTGGAGGTGGTTACCCCGCCAGGACTCGAACCTGGAACGACTGGACCAAAACCAGTTGTGTTGCCGATTACACCACGGGGTAACAGCGGCGGAGAGGATAGCGCCCAGGGCCCCGGGGGGCGAGCCCGCGGGGACCGTTTTCAGGCCCCTGGAGGGGCCGGCAGGCGCCCCTGGAGGGCCTTCAGCCCCAGGACCAGCGCGTGCGCGGTCGCCCAGTCACGGACGGCGGTGCGCCCCGCGCGCCCCGGCCACGTCCGCGAGCCGGTCCAGGTGCGGCCAGCGAAGCGCACTCCGAAGCAGACCAGCCCCACGGGCTTCTCCGAGGTGCCGCCTCCGGGCCCGGCGATGCCGCTCGTCGCCAGTCCCAGGTCGGCTCCCGTGGCCCGCACCACGCCCTCCGCCATGGCCCCGGCCACCTCCTCGCTGACGGCGCCATGGGCCTCGAGGAGCTCGTCCGCTACGGACAGCCGGGCCCGCTTGGCCGCGTTGGAGTAGGTGACGAAGGACTCCGCGAGGACGGCACTGGAGCCGGGAACGGCGGTGAGGGCGCCCGCGACCAGGCCGCCCGTGCAGGACTCCGCGCAGGCCACCTCGAGGCCCCGCGCCGCGAGCTCCGTCACGAGGGCCTCCTCCGGGGTCGGGCACTCCTCACTGAAGATCCACGGCGCGAAGCGCTCCCGGAAGGCCAGCGCCACGGGCTCGAGGACGCGGGCCGCCTCGGACTCGTCCGCGCCCCTCGCGACGAGGCGCGCGGTGAGGAGGCCGCGGGCGACCGTCACGCCAACCAGCGGGTTCGCGCCGCGCTCCAACCAGGCCCCGGCGTCGTCCGAGAACTGACTCTCCGAGAGGCCCTGGAGGTGGAACCGCTGCTCGACCCGCGCCTCGGCTTGCGGCAGCTCGGCGCGGACGCCGGCCCCGATCCCCTGCTCCCACATGGCGCGCAGCTCGGAGGGCGGTCCGGGGAGCACCCGTACGGCAGCCCCGCCCACCGGGACCTGGAAGCCCGGGGCAGTTCCCACTGGGTTGGGCAGGACGGTCGCACCGCGCGGCACGAGCGCCTGTCGTGCGTTCGATGCCGGCATGGCCCGGTCGTGGGCGCGGTACCACGCGCTGACCTGCGCCAGCGCGTCGGGGTCCTCGACCAGCTCGCGACCGGCGGCGCGCGCGACCGCGTGGCGCGTCACGTCGTCGAGGGTCGGTCCCAGGCCGCCGGTGACGAACACGAGCTCGGCCCGCGTCGCCAGCCGCTGCACGGCCGTGGCGATCGCCTCCTCATCGTCCCCGACCACCGCGACCTCGACCACGGGGACGCCCAGGGCGAGGAGCTCGCGTGCTAGGAAGGGCGCGTTGAGATCGGGGTGCTTGCCCGCGAGCAGCTCGTCCCCGACCGAACAGAGGGCCGCACGGGGTCCGCTCAAGGCGCGGCGTTCGCAACGGCACCGCCGTCGCGCTCCTGCGGGGTCGTGAGACGCGCCACCCAGATGCCGACCTCGTAGAGGATGATGATCGGCCCGGCCATGAGCATCTGCGTCACGGGGTCGGGCGGGGTGATGATCGCCGCGAGGACGAGGGCCCCGACGATCGTGTGTCGCCGGTACTCCGCCCAGAACCCAGGCCCCACGAGGCCCAGCTTCGTCAGGGCCATCATGATCACGGGCAGCTGGAACACCGCCCCCATCGCGAGCGCGAGGCCCTTCAGGAAGCCCAGGTAGTGGTCCGCCGTCTGCGCCGTGACCGCCAGCGTCTCGAGCTCGATGTCGTCGATGCCGAGGAAGTAGAGCGCGTACGGGACCATGACCCGGTACCCGAAGCCCACGCCGCCCAGGAAGAGCAGCATGGAGACCGGAACGCTCCGGTACACGACGCGGCGCTCGTTGCGATAGAGCCCCGCAGCGATGAAGCCCCACATCTGCCAGAGCATGAAGGGCGCGGCCACGAACACGGCGAGCCAGAAGCACACGCGCAGGCGCAGCACGAAGCCCTGGTCGGACGTGAAGTTCAGCAGGCGGTCGTCACTCCGCAGGCGGTCGACCAGGACGCGACGCTCGGGGTAGCCGGGCTCGAAGTACTCGAGGGGATCGAGCGGCGCGCCGGCCTCCTCGGCCGCCTCCAGCTTCCCCTCGAAGTGCTCGGCCCGCGCCGCGTTGAGCATCTCCATCGCCTGGCGATGGGGCGCCTGGATCATCCCGAAGGCCTCGAAGCGCCACGAGTAGATGGCCACGAAGGCGATCGCGAGGACGACCACGCTCTTGAACAGCCGGCCGCGCAGCTCCTGGAGGTGATCCCCCAGGGACATGCGCGTGGCCTCCATCTCGGACTCGTCTTCGGGCAGGACGACCATGGCACCTACGGCAGCGGCCGGGCCCCTGGGGGCCCGGCCGCGAGAGGATCCGTCGGTCGGGGGGGGCTACGCAAGCGCCCCCGGCCGGGGTGGGATCCGGAGGAGGGTCACTTCACGAAGAAGCGGCGGATGTCCTCGATGGAGACGATGGTCAGGCCGGCGGCCTCAGCGTCCTTGTAGATGGCCATCTCGGAGACGGCCATGGGCTCCTCGAGCACCTCGCCGGTGTCCGGGTCGTTGTAGAGGGGGTCGCCGACCACGAGGAAGGCGGTCGACTTGTCCATGGCGTCCTGGACGTCGATGCCGATCTCGCCGAGGAGGACCTTCAGCTCGGACTCGTTCCAGGTGCCGGAGAAGCGACCGGCCATGACGGCGTTGCGGGTGCCGCCGGCCACGTAGATCGGGTTGGAGATGGTGTCGCCACCGACGATCGGGTCGAACTCGTCGGCGAGATCGACCACGCGGCACTCGGCGCGCTCGGGCTCGACCTTCGTGACCTCGAGGACGCCCTTGCGGTCCGTGGCACCGGGCTTGCCGCTGGTCACGTCGAAGCGCATGCCGAGGCTGACGCGGTCACCGGCGCCCAGGTCGATCCAGGCGATGCCGAGGGAGGCCGAGGTCGCGAGGACCGAGCCGTCGGGGCCCTGGATCTCCTTGGTGAGGCCCGTCTGCTCGGCGAGCGTGCGGGTCAGGGCCGCGGTGCGGGTGCGAGCGGCGTTGGCGTCCAGCTCGCGGGCGCGCTTCTCGTCGGCCAGCTCGGCCTGGGCGGCCTTCCAGCTGCTGTCCGCGGAGGAGAACTGGTTGCGCGCGGCGCTGAGCTGGCGCTCCAGCTCGTTGCGCTCGTCCTGGGCGTTGGTCTGCGCGTCGGCCAGCTGCTGCTCCAGCTCGCGGATCTTCTGGTCCTTGCTGGAGGTGACGCTGGAGGTGGCGGCATTGGCCGCGGAGACCTGGTTGCGCAGGTCCTCGATCTGCGCCTCGAGGGTCTTCACCTTGCCGAGCGAGTCCCGGTAGGCAGCGGAGGCCTTGGGCCACGCCTCCTCCCAGGTGCCCTCGGCATCGGTCATGCCGGGGAAGGAGCTCTTGAACTCGCTGAGGCCCTGCTTGGCCTGCTCGACGTCCGAGCGGGCCTGCATGTCCTCGCGGTTGTAGTAGCCGAGGACCTCGGTGATGTTCCGGCTGCGCGCGAGCTCGGTCATGCGCGCGGCGTCGGCCTCCTCCTTGGCGGTGACGGCAGCAGCCGCCTCGCCCTGGGCCTTCGTGCGGGCGTCCCCGGCCGTGTAGGCCAGGAAGGTGGACGCGAGGAACAGGACGAACACGAGGATCATCCAGATGGCGGGGACGCGCGCGGCGCCGCGGTTGGATCGCTGCATCATGCTTCCGGGCTCCCCGGGGA
>WTJQ01000040.1 GCA_011524785.1 Planctomycetota bacterium
GTAGTGCGCGTCCAGCGTCCAGGATCCCCGAGGGTCGCCCCAGGACGCGCGAGGAGTTCGCCGCCAGGGCGCTCCAGCTCTTCACCGAGCTCGAGGACCTCGCATCCCTCGCCCTCGGCCCGCGACACCTCCTGACCGCCCTCGCGGACCTTGGGCGTGCCCAACAGGTGATGCTGACGGGCGAGCCCGCGCGCGCGGTCCCCCAGTACGAGCGCGCCCTCAGCACCTTGGACCGGGTCATGCAGCCAGGTTCGGAGAAGCTGCGACGCGTCTCGACCGGCTACGGCATCTGCCTGTGGAGAGCGGGCCGGCATGAAGAGGCCCTTTCGGTCCTCGAGGAGCAGGTCCAGCTCTGCGAGGCGCACATCGAGACGGGCGGAGCCAACTGGACCACGCTGATCGCACGCCGCGCGATGACGGGCGTCCTGCGCGAGCAGGGGCGCCTCGAGCGGCAGGCCGCGGTCTTCGCGGAACAGTGGTCCGCGGCGCGCCCGCGTCTCGCCGAGCTCGCCCTGCCCCTCCTGACGGATCTCCGCTGGGCAGCGGAGCTACAGCGCTACCTGACGCCTGACCTCGCCGGGAGCGCCGAGGTGCGGGCTCGGTACGAGGAGGTCCTCAGCGCACTCGAGGAGGAGGGGCTGGCGACCGATCCCGAGTACGCCGCAGCACTCGCGGACGCTCGCTTCGCCGTGTCTCGGATGGAGGCCATCGAGCGCCAAGATGCAGGCGCCCTGGCGGAGGTGGTCGCAGCCGAGCGTGAGCGTGCGGCAGGAAGCGCGAAGATGCTGCTCACCGTCACGCTCGATTCACTCATGGGGCGCGGCTCGATCGCGGGAGCCCTGGGGGACGTGCCTGCAGCCGGAAGGGCCCTTGCCGAGGCGCGTGCGCTGGGTGAGGACGCGACCGACGAGCTCCTGCTCGACCTGGAGTGCTCGTGCACGCTCGCGGCCCTCGCTGCCGGAGACCCGACCCCTGCCCGTGCGCTGCTCCAGCGCTGCCGCGAGCTCGAGAGTGCGCCCGAGGCGCGCCGCTGGATCCAGCGCCAGGTGTGGCGCCTGGAGCGGGCCCTCGCCGAGTAGGTTGGGCTCGGCTCAAGGCAGCGCCTGAGGCCGCCCGAGGCGCCATCCGTCTCGGCGTCGCACGAGCCGCTCGTCGGCCTCGGCGTCCCCACGAAGGGTCGCGAGGAGGAAGTCGAGCACGACCTCGCGGTGCAGGCCGTGCGCCTCGTCCGCGGGCAGGTCGCCCCGCTGCCAGCGGCCGTCCACGGGCCCGAGGTGCCCGAGGCCAGGAACCATGCCCCAGAGTCGGCGGGCGCCGGGCGGGCCAGCTTCTGCAAGAGGTCGCGACCTGCGGGGAGGGCAGGTGCGGTCGTCGCCACCCGCGAGGACCAGGACGGGCGCGTCGACGGCCTCCAGGGCCCGCGCGACCTCATCGAGCCCCCGCGGCCACCCCGGCTGCAGGGCGCAGACGCTGGCGATGCTCTGCGACCCGATGGCGAGCCGCAGGGAGGCCACGCCTCCCATCGAGTGCCCGACCGCCGCCCAACCCGTCGTCGCGACGGGGGCGGTCAGGACCCGCTCCGAGCGCAGCAGACCCTCGGCGAGCTCGAGCGTGTCCCGCGCCTCGATGATCGGGTTGGCGACGAGTCCCGTCTGCGTGGCGTTCGAGAGGACCACGAAGCCATGCGACGCGAGATGCTCACAGAGCTCGTCGTAGTCGCGCGGACGCCCGAGCCAGCCGTGCTGGAAGAGCACCAGCGGCCGGACCTCGTCCGAGCGCAGCTTGGGCTGATAGATGACCGAGCCGATCGTGCCGCCCTCGCGGCCCTTGGCCCGGAAGTCCGTGCGCACGACCTCGAGGGGCCCACGCGCGCGTGGATCGAACGGCTCGGGGTCCTCGGGATGCGGGAAACGAGGAGAGGGCGCGTGCTCCTGGGCCATGCGCGCGCGCAGGCGCGCCACCACCTCGGGCTCGGCCTCGGCACGGTCGTCCTCCTCCGCGGGGTCGGCGATGAGGTCGTACAGCTCGAGACGCTCGCGGCCGTTCTTCAGGCTGCGATGCAGCTTCCAGCGCCCCAATCGAAGCGCCTGCCGCGCGCCGGACTCGAAGTAGAGGGCACGCTCGGGGAGCGTGGCGTCCGGATCCTCGAGGACGGGCACGAGCGAGGTGCCGTCCAGCGGACCCTCGAGGTCGACGCCGGCCAGCTCGCCCAGGGTCGGCAGCAGGTCCTGGAACCCGACGGGCGCCTCGCAGACGCCCCCCGCCTCGATACGACCGGGCCAGTGGGCCACCAGCGGCACGCGGATGCCGCCCTCGTAGAGGGTGGTCTTCATCCCGCGGAAGGGCCCGTTGGAGCGGAAGAAGGCGCGATCCACCCCGCCGTTGAAGGTCGCGCCGTTGTCGCTGGTGAACAGCACCAGCGTGTCCTGCTCGAGGCCGCGCTCGCGGACCCGCTCGAGGAGCAGGCCGAGGTCCCGGTCCATGCGCGTGATCATCGCCGCGTACGCGGCTCGGGGTGCGGGGTGCGGGAGGTAGCCCTTCGTCCCCAGGTACGGCGCATCGTCCCAGCCCTCGTCCGCGTACTCGGCCAGGGAGTCCGCGGGCACCTGCAGCGCCGCGTGCGGGATCGGCGTGGGGAAGTAGAGGAGGAAGGGCTGCTCGGCCTCGGCCGCCTCATCCAGGAACGAGAGCGCCGCAGCGAGCATCACGTCCTCCGCGTAGTCCTCGCCGGAGAAGCGCGCCCAGGTCGCCGGGTCGGTCGGAGGCTCGGACAGTCGCGCCGAGGGTGTGTAGCCGGGATTGGCCAGGGACAGCGGCACACCGTCCTGCCAGAGCGAGGGCGGGTAGTGGTCGTGGGCCTTCTTCTGGCAGAGGTACCCCGTGAAGGTGTCGAACCCCTGTGCGAGGGGACGGCCCTCGTCGTGGGGTGCGCCGAGGCCCCACTTCCCGAACGCACCCGTGCGGTAGCCGGCTCCCTGGAGGACGGTGCCCAGGGTCTGCGTGCCGAACCGCAGCGGCTCCTGCCCCTCCCCCAGCGCGTGCAGCTTGCTGGCCCAGGGGGAGTTCTGGCGGATCTGCGCGTGGCCGGTGTGGAGCCCGGTCATCAGCACGCAGCGCGACGGCGCGCAGACCGTGTGCCCGGAGTAGGCCGCCGAGAAGCGCAGGCCCTCGGCGGCGAGGCGATCGACGACGGGCGTCCGGATCCGCTCCTGACCCTGGAAGCCCACCTCGCCCCAACCGAGGTCGTCCGCGACCCAGAGGATCACGTTCGGGGGCCTGCGGGCGTCGTCCTGGGCTGCCTGGAGCGGGGCGAGTGCAGCCCCCGCGAGGAGAAGAGGGAGGAGGGCGAGGCGCACGGGCCCATCCTAGGACGAGGCGCACGGTCGCAGGACTGGGCCGGATTGGGTCCCGAAGCGATCCCGCACGCAACCTCCCGGTCGGCATGGTCGAATGAGGAGTCGAGATGGTGCCGCCCAGCGACCCCGAGATGCGCCTCGCGCGCACGCCCCTCGCCCGCGCCCTGTGGGTGAGCGTCGGGTCCCTGTGCGTGGGCCTCGCCGCGCTCGGCGTGGTGGTCCCGGGCCTGCCCACGACGCCGTTCCTCATCCTGGCCACCGCCTGCTACGCGCGGAGCTCGGAGCGCCTCACGCGCCGGCTCCTGGACCATCGCCTGTTCGGCCCCCTGATCCGTGACTACCGCGCGGGTCGTGGGATCCCGTTCCGCGCCAAGGTCCTCGCGCTGGTGACCATGACGGCCTTCTCGGGCTACGCCCTCGGGCCGGGGATGCCGGCCCACCTGGTGTGGCCCCGCATCGTCGTGGCCGCGGCCGCGATCTTCGGCGCGCTCTACATCCTGAGCCTGCCGACGCGCCGCGCCGACTGAGACGCCCCGACCGGATCGGTTCAGCGGGTTCGAGCCGCAGGGCGGGTCCGTCGACTGCGCCTTCCAAGTCCGAGGTGCAGGGAGGGCGATCGCGCCTCCAGGCCTTGCGCGGAGTGAGCGAGCGCCCACCATGGGGCCATGCGACCGATCGCCCCCCTCCTCGCACTCGCTCTCGCCGCGACGGCCGCTGCTCAGGAGGTCGACTCGGCCGCCGCGGCGAGCGACACGAGTCCGCGTCGCCCCAACGTCCTGCTGCTGCTCGCGGACGATCAGCGGCCCGACACCATCGGCGCGTGGGGCAACGACGCGATCGTGACGCCCAACCTGGATGCCCTCGCCGCACGCGGGACGTCGTTCCGGGAGGCCCACTGCATGGGCTCGCCCCACGGCGCGATCTGCGTCCCGAGCCGCGCGATGCTGCACACGGGGCGCGCGTACCACTCCATCGACATCAACGACTTCCCGGACCGGCGCACGCTCGGCCAGACCCTGGGGGAGGTGGGCTACACGACCTTCGGCACCGGCAAGTGGCACAACTCGCGCGGAGCCTTCCGACGCTCCTTCCAGACCGGCGGCAACGTGTTCTTCGGCGGCATGTGCGACCACGACCACGTCCCCGTGGTGGACCTCGGGCCCGAGGGCTTCAGCGAGCGGCGCGAGGGAGGCAAGCACTCGAGTGAGCTGTTCGCGGACGCGGCCGTGGGCTTCCTCGAGGGCTACGAGGCCGACGCGCCCTTCTTCTGCTACGTCGCGTTCACGGCGCCGCACGATCCACGCACGCCTCCTGGACCCGAGGCCGACCCGTACTACGCGAACCGGCCTCCCCTGCCGGGGAACTTCATGGGGCAGCACCCCTTCGACTGCGGCTGGATGCGGGTGCGCGACGAGAACCTCGCGGGCTGGCCCCGCACCGAGGAGGTCGTCAGCGACCAGCTGTGCGAGTACTACGGGCTGATCACGGACCTGGACCTCCAGGTCGGGCGCATCCTCGCCGCGCTGGAGGCCAGCGGCCGAGCCGAGGACACCCTCGTCATCTACGCCGCCGATCACGGGCTCGCGATGGGCAGCCATGGACTGCTCGGCAAGCAGAGCCTGTACGAGCACTCGAGCGGTCTGCCCCTGATCCTCGCGGGGCCGAACGTGCCCGAGGGCGGACGCTCGGACGCGCTGGTGTACCTGTACGACCTCTACCCGACGCTGACCGAGGTCGCCGGCGCGGAGTGCCCGGACGACCTCCACGCGACCTCGCTCTGGCCCCTGGTCCGCGGGGAGCAGGACAGCGTACGCGCCACCCTCTACACGTCCCTGGGCAAGCACCAGCGCGCGGTGCGCGACGCTCGGTGGAAGCTGATCCGCTACCCCGAGGTGGAGGTCACGCAGCTGTTCGACCTCCAGGAGGACCCGCTCGAGCTGGTCAACCTGGCCGACCGGTACGAGCACGCGGGCACCGTCTCACGCCTGCGTCGCGAGCTCGAGCACTGGCAGGCCTTCGCTGGCGACAGCGCCCCCTGGACGGCCGAGGAGACCCGCAGCCCCGAGATCGACCTCACCGGCGCCAGCCGCAAGCCCGACCGCTGGCAGCCCAAGTGGGTCCGCGAGAAGTACTTCGACCAGGACTGACTCGAGCGGCGCGCCAAAGGACGGAGGCCCCTCGGGCTCACGCCCGTGGGGCCTCCTCGTGCTCGTTGGAGAGAGAGGAAAAGGAATCAGGGCCAGAGCAGGAGGCCCAGGAATCGGTCATTCGACCCACCCGTACCATCGGGTGAGGAGCACAGGGCGAGCAGGCGCGGGGTCTCGGAGAGCTGGCCGCGGTAGCGGCCGACGCCAGGCAGGTCGACGGTCACGATGGCCTCGGAGTCCATGCTCCAGGTGCCGGTGAGCGTCGTGGTCTCGAGGGTGGAGCTGCCGGCCTCCTGCTGCCGCCAGGTCGCGGTGCCGTCCGCAGCGAACTCGACGTCGAAGCGACCCGAGTGGCTCTGCGTGCCGGCGCCATTGGCCGTGTCGCCGAGGTAGGTCCCGGAGAGGGTCCGGCCAGCGAGCGGCGAGCCGGTCACGCTCCAGGGGATCGCAACGGTGACCGTCAGCCCGTGGGTCGAGCCGGTCACGTCGGACGCGGGCGCGCTGAGGGTGAGGCGGCCGTCCTCGATCACGGAGCCGTGCAGGGGCAGCTGCCAGTCGAGGAGGTCGAGGTCGAGCTCCCCGCCCGTCGTGAGCACGCTGAAGGGCGCGCCCTGGGGGAAGGGAACAGGATCGGAGTCCACGACCACCTGGTGGGGTGCCGGGTCGAAGCACGACAGGATGCGCAGCTCGTTGACCTGCACCTGCCCGTCGAATCCGATCCAACCACCCGAGCCGGACATGCGGCCCCATGCATTGCGCCAGACGAGGTCCCCGTCGAGGGGCGCCTCCGAGAAGAGCTCGAGGTGCGCGCCGTAGTGGAGGAAGCGCGTCGGCGGGATGTAGGGATCCGCGGGGGCCGACTGGGGCCAGCGGTGACCGAACAGGGTGATGCGGGTCGCGTCGTCGCCGAAGGCCGTGAGGGCCAGGGCCTCGTCGAAGTTGCCGAGGCTGCCAGTGAGGACGCCGTCGTAGCCGGCGAGGGTCAGCCAGACGGAGCCGCGCGAGGTCGCTCCCCAGAGGCCCTGCCAGGCGGAGGGGTCCTCGGTCCCGGCCGAGCCGGTGCCGAAGTCGGACGAGCGCACGCTGGCGGACTCGAGGGTCCAGGTGCCGTCCTCGGCGAAGTCGAGGATCCCCTGGACGGTGTGGACGCTCGGCATGCCGACGGCCTCGTCCACCTGCAGCCCCGCCACCTGGAGGCGCTGCTGGAAGAGGGCCGTGCCGGGCTCGGGACGCTCGTCGGCGGCCACGCGGATGCGCGGGGTGTCGACCTCCACGACGCCGTCGTCGCAGCGCACGAGGCCGGTCGTCTCGACCAGCACGCGGATGCGCGTGTCGCGCGCCTTGGGGGGGTCGATGGGATCGGGCAGCCAGGCAGGGTCGTCGAGGGTGCCGACCCCCTGGACGGAGCCGCCTCCCGAAGCGGTCGCGTAGTGGAGCTCCCAGCGACCATCGCCGTCGGGGTCGTGCACCGGGTCCCCGGTCAGGTCGATCGAGTGGTAGACGGTCTGTCCCGAGCCACAGGGGTCGAGGGCCTGCACGAGGACCTGGGTCTCCAGGACCACGCGCACGTGGTGCCACTCGGCGGCCGGAGCCGTGACGGTGGCGAGGTCGTGGGGCTGCTGGCTGCCGAGGTCGACGGCGACGCCGCTCGCGTCCTCGAAGACGGTGAACCACTCGACGCCATCACTCGACGTCGCGAGCTCGACCACGCGGACGTCGAAGTCGGACGGGGTGCTGTCCTGAGGGACGCAGAGCAGGAGGGCGAGGGGGAGCATCATCAGTGCGCCTGGATGGTGAAGGTGACCGTCCCGGGGGGAAGCTGAGGGCCGGTGGAGCCAGAGCCTTCCGGGTCCTTGACGCAGGCCACGACGGAGAGGGCACCGGCGATGCAGACGCCGAGGACGACGCGGACGGCCAGGGGAGTGGTGGTGGTGGGGGCTCAACCCCAGCCAGCCCCGCACCCAA
>WTJQ01000465.1:0-5689 GCA_011524785.1 Planctomycetota bacterium
ATCCCGCCCCGGCCCCGGCACCGGACCCCGCGCGCTCGCGGATCGAGGCCGGGCGCGCGGCTCGCGAGGACGGGCGACTGGAGAAGGCCGCTCGGGACTTCGAGGCGGCCCTCGAGTTCCGGCCCTTCGATCCTGCGCTCCTGACGGATCGGCTGAGCGTCGCTGCTGAGGGGGACGAGCGCGCCCTGTGGACCCAGCGCCTCGCAGAGGCCCTCGCGACCGAGCGGGGCACGTACCGCCTCGAGGGAGAGGCCAAGCGCCTCGCCCCCGCGGACAAGGGCATCGCGGCGGTCGTGAAGGCGCGGGCCGCCGCCTTCAAGGAGCTCATGGGCATCGCCTCCAAGGCCGGTCGTCGCGGCGATCCGGACGACCAGGTCGTGGCCTGGTGGGCGCGCCGGCTCGCGCTCGAGCTGGCCCAGACCCAGCCGGGCCTGCTCGAGGGAAGGGCCCCCGAGGACGTCGACCCGCGGCTGCGCCTCGGTTCGGAGGACGACTGGATGGAGGCCGTGCGGGCGCTCGAGAGTCTCTGGAACCGCGCGGGGATCGAGGGCGACGACAGCCTCGTGATCGAGGCCGCGAGGATCGCCGTGGGCCTGCGCGCCCAGACCGGCTTCCAGTGGCTGATGGACGAGCCGGCCCGCAAGAGTCGGCTGCAGGGGCAGATGGCCAATCCTGGCGGCAAGGCGCAGAACGCCCTGGGCCTCGCGCGTGAGCGGCTGCGCGCGCGGCAGGGCCGGCCCTGGACCCTGGAGGAGCTGGACCAGCTGCTCGCCGACCAGGGTGAGGCCTTCACCCGCGAGCACGACTCGTTCGGCCTGCCGGGCGTCGCCCTCTCCCCGCGGGAGTGGTACCGCTGCGAGACCGACTGCGGCTTCGAGACCCTGCGCGGCGTCGCGGAGACCATCGAGCGTCACCACACGCGCCTCGTCAACTTCTACGGCACCGACCCGTTCGTCGGTCGCCAGGGCCTCGTGCGGATCGTGCCCGAGGCCACCGGGCTGGAGTCCGAGGGCGCCGGCTACTACTGGGTCGGCGGCTTCCAGGGCGGGGACGTGACCACCTTCCGCTTCTCGATGGGCACCATCGAGGGGCTCGGTCACGGCCTGACCCACGAGCTCACGCACCGCTTCGACGGCGCGCTCTTCCCTGGCCAGCCCTCGTGGCTCGTCGAGGGCAAGGCGGTCTGGACCGGCGCCGCGTACGGGCGTAGCGAGGAGGAGGAGTTCGTCCCCAACCACGTGCAGCCTGGGACCCTCCGCGGCGTCCTCGGCGCAGGATGGACGCGCGAGAGCAAGCTGCGGGAGCTCCTGTCCGGGGACCTCGAGGACTACCGCGCCAACTACACGGCCGGCTACGCCCTCTACGTCTTCCTGAACACCTGGGTCCCGTCGGAGTTCGACGAGATGCCGGACGAGGACGAGCCGCGGCTCTTCCAGCACCGCCTCGACGCCTTCATGGCCAACGCGCGCCAGGGGGCGGGGGACCGCATCGCCCAGTTCGAGCGCTGGTTCTGCGACGGCGGGGAGGGCCGCCCCGAGGACCTCGCCGGCTTCGTCCAGGAGTTCCGTCGCTTCCTCGAGGGCTTCCACCCCTACGAGCCCGCCGAGTGGACCAAGCGCTACACGACCCAGGTCCCGGGAGGCGGGCCGGACCCGCTCATCTACGACGAGCCCACCTGGGTCTGGTCGCGCGGGCGGCACGAGCCGTACTTCGGGGACGGCCAGGCCGCGATCGCAGGCATCCTCCTCGACAGCAACGGCGACCGCGAGGGCGCCGCACGGGCCCTGCACTGGGGCCTCGCCAACGAGGGACGCATGACCCTGGTCGAGGAGCGGCTCGCGGGAGCGCTCGAGGCGAGCGGTCAGGAGGCCGCGGCCTGGGCGCTCGACCAGCAGCGTGCGTTCCCCCTGTACCCCGCGCCCGGCCCAGCACCCAAGTCGCTCGTGAAGGGCAAGGCGCGCCTGCTGGCGCTGATCGCGGCCCTCGACGCGGCGGCCGCGGAGCACCGCGGCAAGGAGTGGCGGACCTCGGCGCTGCGCTTCGAGGCGGATCGGGATCGGCTCGCCCGCTGGATCGGAGCCCCTGAGGTGGGGCCCGAGGCCGGAGGCCTGGCGCCCACGGGCTGGCTGGCGCGCTTCCCCGTGGAGGGCGATGGCTGGGTCGAGGACCTGCTCGTGGGGCACCACACGCCGCAGAAGCCCATGAGCGGCAACTGGTTCGCGGCCACGGACGGGGACCTCGAGGTCGGGCGCCGCAAGGAGCGCAGCGGGACCGGCCAGTTCCAGCGCGCCGACTGGGGCGCGGCCTTCGTCCGGGGCTCCCGCTACGAGCTCCCGGGCACCTGGCGGCTCAAGACCCGCGTGCGCTTCACCAGCACCTCGGCCAGCGGGAAGATCGTGGACGGCTGGACGCGGCGGGACCGGGCCGTGACCCTCAGCCTGTCCGGGGCGGCGGGGCGGCCCGAGGACAACCGCGACGCGGACCCGGTCCTCGACCGCATCTCCTGGAAGCTCTCGGGGGGCTTCGAGCGGGACGGGCGGCTCCAGGGAGCCGAGCCCGGCGGGGGCCACAAGCTCAAGCCCCCCCGCAGCGCCTTCGAGGTGGAGCTCCTCGTGGACGGCGCCAGCTGCACGCTCTTCATCGACGGCGAGCGCATGGGGACCTACCACCTCGCCGACGGAACGCCCATCGAGGGGTACTCGGGCTTCGCCATCGGCGGCGGAGCGCTGCGCTTCGAGCATCCGATCGTCGAGCGCCTCGACCGCCACCGGACCCTCGGCGTCCCGGGGCTCGACGCGCCGGGCCTCGACCTCGCGACCGGCAGGACCCTCTCCTTCGAGGCCCTCGAGGGGCGCATCGTGGCGGGCGTGCCGCCGCGCTCCCAGGGCACGGTCGCCCTCTGGATCCCCTGCCCGCCGCGGCTCGAGGGAGAGCCCGTGGACACCCACGCCATCATCCGCAAGGCCGTCGCGGCCGCGGAGGATCTGGCCCGCGGGGCCCTGCGCGCGGACATGACCCAGGGCGTCGCGATCGTCCTGCCCGCGATCCTCGGGGAGCCCGACCTTGGAGAGCTGGAGGACCGCCTGCGAACCCTCTTCGCCGAGGAGCTGGACGACCGCACCTGCGCGGTCCCGGACCTCTACCGGCATCCCTTCGATGGCCTGGTGCCCGAGGGCTTCGATGACGTGCCCGATCTCGGCAAGCGCTGGGTGTTCTTCCTCGACGCCGCCGGGGTCGCGCGGTTCGCGCGGCCGGCCTACGTCCTGGGAGCGGGCTTCGACCCGGACTTCGCCCACTGGCTCAAGGTCTTCCGGGACTACGGGCGTCCGCCCCGCGACCTGAGCGTGCCAACGCGTGACCTCGGGGAGGAGCTCGAGGACTCGCTCGGTGGAGGCGAGTCGGCCGAGGAAGGAGCGGGCGGCTAGCGCGCCCGCCACGCGCGCAGCTCGCGCAAGAGCTCGGTCAGGCTCGCGACGTGCGCGCCTCGCGCCGCGCACTGGCGCCCGACCTCGAAGGCCGTCCGCCACTGACGCTGCTGCGTGCCCCAGGCCCGCAGCAGCCCGTAGCCGGGGTCCCAGATCTGCGTCTCCTCGCTGGTCACGCCGTTGAGCTCGATGACGCGCAGGCCCTCGCCCCGGGACAGGTGCTCGGCGCTCGGCGCCTTCAGGTCGAAGCGACCGAAGTGGAAGCCCTGGTAGTCCGCCGTGAGGGCCGCGACCGCGCGCGTGAGCTCCGGCGTGATGAGGTGCTCCCCGTCGAGGAACAGGCAGCCACGGGCGTGCGTGCCGACGTCCGTCAGCGTGACGACCTCCCCGGCGGGGACGACCTCCTGGAAGCGATCCGCCCGCTCCCTGCGGTACGTCGCGTGCAGGGCCACGGCCCGCGGGTCGGCGAGGACCAGCTGCTCGAGGGTGCGCGCTCCGTCACCCGTCACGGTCGGCAGCACCTTGATCGTCACCGCCACGACGCGCCCTTCCTCGTCCTCCGGCGGGTGGACCCAGAACACGCCGAACTCGTCGCCCGGCGCGTACTCCATCAGCAGGCCCTCGAAGGGCACCTCCGCGAGCTGGCGGTCGAGGTCCTCCTCGCTCCGGAGCACGTGGACGGCGGAGCCGCGCTCCCCCTGGTCCGGCTTGAGCACGAGCGGCAGGGTGAGGCCGTGGTCCTCGCGCCAGGCGGTCACGCGCTCCCGAGCGTCCTCCCCGCGGGCGACCGCCAGCCACAGCGGGACCTCGGGTCGTTGCCCGAGCCCCTCGAGGATCGCGCGCTTGCTCTCGCCGACGAAGCCGCCGAGGGGCATCGCGGGGTTGGCCGCGGTCGGCAGCAGGGCCCCGGCCCGGACCCAGCGCCAGCAGAAAACGGCCACCGCGGGCGCGTAGAAGAGCCAGGGAGGCCAGAACTCGTAGCGGCTGATGCGGTGCCAGCGCCCGAGCAGGAGGCGCCGGCCTCGCCAGGTGGCGAGCCGCAGCGCGAGCCGGAGGGTGATCACGAGGCCCAGGACCCCGAGGCCAAGGGCAGCCAGGTCCGCGGCCTCGAGGCCCCGGACGTCGAGGCCCAGACGCGCCGTGGCCAGCGCCGAGAGGCCTACGAGGAGCGGTGTCCAGGCGAGCCCTGCGAGGGTGAACCAGAACGCGAAGCGCAGGGGGCTCGTCCTCAGGACGCCGGCGCTGAAGTAGGTCGGGAGGCGCAGGCCAGGGAGGAAGCGCGACACGAAGATCACGCGGGGGCCCTCGCGCTCGAACCATGCGCTCGCCTGCTCGAGCTGCTCCTCGCTGAGCATCCAGGACAGGGGAGGGACCCGGGCCGCGGGGCGGCCGAGCAGGCGGCCGGCTGCGAACAGGAGCAGGTCCCCGACGAGGATCCCCGCGAAGCAGGCCAGGCTCGCGAAGAGCCAGCTGAGTCGCCCGTCCGCGACGAGCAGGCCCGCGGCGACGCAGGTCAGGTCCTCGCTCCCCAGGGTGGCGAGTGCCAGCAGGAGGCCGGTCAGGAGGAGCGCGAACCCGGTGACGGGCGGCAGGTCGTCCGGCCCCAGGGGGCGCGTGGCCTCGGCCAGGCGCGCGGCCGTGGCGTCCTCGCGGCCCGCCGCGGCCCCGGCCTCGACGCGAGCGATCCAGCCCGCGAGGTCGTGCGCGACCTCGCCGGGTCGGGTGAGGGGTAGGAAGTGGCTCGCGTCGTCCCAGATCTCCAGCTCGGCGTGGGGAACGAGGCGCGCGTGCTCCTTGGCCGCAGCGACCGGCACGAGGGGATCGCGCGCCCCGTGCAGGATCCGGGTCGGCAGGGTGAGTCCCTCCAGCACGGAGCGGAGGCGCACCTGGTCGGTGTCCGCGAAGCTGCGCATGGATGCGCGCAGCCCCGCGAGGCCGTCGCCGGCTCCGAAGTGGGGCAGCAGCCAGGTCGCAGCGTCGGCCGCCAGGACCCCGAGCGCGTGCAGGCCCGCGTTCAGCATGGGGTCGCCGAGCAGCTCATGCTCGACGACGCCCATGGCGCCGAGGAGGTGGAGGCTCGCGACGCGCTCGGGAGCGCGGTGGGCGAGCTCGAGGGCCACGGCGCCGCCGAGGCTCCACCCCAGGACGTGCACCCGGTCCAGGCCGCGCGACTCGAGGAGCGAAACGAGCGCCGCCGAGGTGGCCAGGATCCCCAGGTCGTCGGGGAGCGGCCGGCTCGCGCCATGGCCCGGCAGGTCCGGCAC
>WTJQ01000465.1:5789-7412 GCA_011524785.1 Planctomycetota bacterium
TCCCCAGGTCGTCGGGGAGCGGCCGGCTCGCGCCATGGCCCGGCAGGTCCGGCACGAGCATCCCCAGCTCAGGGGGCAGCGCCTCCGCGATCCTCCCCAGGTCCTCCCCGCGCCCCGGGCTCCCGTGGAGGAGCAGGACCGTCGGGGCACCAGGGGCGGCCGCACGCTCCCTCCAGGCCAGCGTCGTCGGCGCGCCTGCATCTCCGACCCTTGCGCGGGACGTGCCCGGCAGGAGGCCGGGCTCCGAACGCACGGCCCAGGTCAGGTGGGAGGCAGCCAGCAGGGCCAGCAGCACCAGCAGCAGCCCGCGTCCCCACCGCGGGCGTCGGACCCCAACGCTCACGTGCGGGCGAGGACGAGGGGCTCGGGGAGGCGCGCACGGTCCGGGCGACCGATGGCGTGAGCCAGGCGTACGGCGTCCCCGGACACCTGCACCCGGCAGAGGCTGCGGGTCGCGGCATCCTCCCGGTCCATGCAGGGCGAGAACGCATCCGGCCCCTCGGGTCCGGCAGCGAGGTGGAAGCGGTGGAGCGCCTCGACGCTCGGAGCCGGGACGACCAGGCGCTCCCAGCTGGCTCCGCGGACTGCGCGAGCCCTCTCGGGATCGAGGCTGGAGGAGGAGAGCGGGGCGAGGTCGTCACCCTCTGCGACGCTCAGCGCCCCATGGCTCACCGTGACCACGCGCGCCGGGCCGGAGGTATCGCGGAGGAAGAGCGTGAACCCCGCGTAGCGCTCGAGATCGGGATCCTCCTGGAGCCTCCCCAGCGCCTGCGCGGCGCTCGAGCTGCCTGCGAGGCGGCGCACCAGGTGGCCACGGCTCGGGGCGCCCGGGGCCGGGGGACGCGCCAGGTCGTCGTTGAGGAGTGCGACCGTGAGCCCGTGATGGTTCACCGCGAGCCAGTGCCCGCCGGCCTGGGAGTCGGTGGGGGCGAGGTAGGTGGTGCCCTCTCTGTCGTGGACGGCGGCCGGGACCTCCGGCGCGCGGTCGTGCCGCTCGTCACGGCTGAAGAGCAGCTCGTAGCCACCCTCCAGGGGGAGCCAGCTCAGCGTGCACACGGGGCGCGGTCCTCCGCAGGAGTGCTGGCGGCCTCCGTCCTGGCCAGGTGCCTGAGCGTCGAGGGCGCGATGCCGAAGTCAGCGGCGGGAGCGTGCCCCGCGAGTCGAAGACGCGCCCCGATGAGGGCGCAGTGATGGATCGCGTGCCCGAGGCAGGCGTTGAGCTCGCGGCCGCGGGTGCTGGTGGTCCACCAGTCGTCATCGGCCGTCCCCTCCGGAGCGTCGGAGCGCGTGCGCAGGGGACGATCCTCGCTCCCACGCAGCTCGAGGAGGCGCTCCCGCAGGGCGGCGATGCGGACCAGGGCCGCACGGGGGTCCTGCTCCGTGCGGGCATCTCGCGCGCGCTGGTCGTAGTCCACCCGCGCAGTGCCCCACCCGTGCAGCAGGTTGTCGTAGGCGTCGAGCAGGTGGCGCACGTGGGCGCCGGGGGAGGCCAAGCCAGCGGCTTCGTGCCCTTCGCTCCAGAGGCTCACAGGGAGCCCCTCGACCTCGTCGAAGAGCCGTCCGAGCAGCGCGCGCGCGTCGTCGAGGTGGGGGTCGAGGCTGCTCATGGGGACGGGGTGAGGG
>WTJQ01000508.1 GCA_011524785.1 Planctomycetota bacterium
CTCCCAGTCCGCGACTCGCGTCGTGGCCCCGGCTTGGACACGGACCAGCCCAGTCCGAGCGCCGCGCAGGGCTCCTCCGCCGGCCTCGAGCGTCGTCCTCCTCGAGAGCTGGCCGTGGCGCTGGGATCGCGCCGAGCGTCCAGCGGCGTCCTCAGGCGTGGAACTCGACCGCGCCGTTCGGGAGCAGGTAGACGATCAGCATCTCGCCCCCCTCCACGGTGGGCACGTGGGTCGAGCCCGGGGGGAACGCGACCCACCCCGCGCCGTGCCCGTCGAAGCGCGGCTCGCCCGAGAGGGCGATGCACCAGTTGACCTCGCCCTCGTGGTGCGTGTGGCGGGGTCCCGCACCGTTCATGTGCACGACGTCGATCGAGAACGCGCCGGTGTCGGGGCCGGCCTTGGCCACGCGGCTCCAGCGCACCGGCGGCTCGCCGCGGTCCGCGACCTCGCCCGCCTCGAGGAGCCCGCACAGCGCCTGGCTGAGGGCCTGCCCCTCCGCGCCCTGGGGGTCGAGGCGCTCGGTCAGGGTCCGCACGGCCTTCTCGGGGTCGGACAGGTCGACGCCCTGGGCGGCGCGCCAGAGAGGTTCGAAGGTGGGGAGCATGGGGGACACGGTAGCGGCGCGGCTGGGCTAATGTGGCGCCCATGGAGGACGCGCCGCGCCGCCTGGCCCTGCCCTGGGTGATCGCCTTCGGGCTGCTCGTGGCGTGGGCCCATGCGCCCAGCCTCACCGCCGGGCCGTTCGGGGACGACCTCGAGATGCTGGCGGGCCTCAGTGGGAAGGGGCCGGCCTCCCTGTTCCGCGTTCCGCACCTCGATGGGCGGCCGCTGGCGGCGCTCTCGCTGTTCCTGTCCCGCTCGATCTGGACCGAGGCCAAGGTGTGGACGCCCCAGGCGGCCACCTGGCTGCGCCTCGAGAACCTCGCCGTGCTCCTCGTCGTGGCGGCCGGCCTGCGCCGGCTCGTGCGACGGGCCCTGACGCCCTGGCTGGGCGACGACTCGGCCCGCGCCGCGGGGCTGACGGCAGCAGCCCTGCTGCTGGTCCATCCGCTCCCAGCCGCGGCCGTCCCGCAGCTGCACCTGCGCGGGGAGCTGCTCGCGCTCGCGTTCGGGCTCTTCGGCGCGGCGGCCCTCCTGCGCGCGCGTCAGCAGGGAGCGCGTCCGGCGCCTGCTGGCCTCGGACGGGCCTTCCTCCTCGCCTTCCTCGCTGGCATGTGTGGGCGCTGGGCGCTCTACCTGCCGCCGCTCTACGCGCTGCTCGAGGCCGCCTCCGGCCGGCGCTTCCGGACCTCCGGGCAGCGACTGCGTTCGGCAGCGGTGACGGCGTTCGCCTGTGCCGTCTGCGTGTCCGCGGAGTACGCCCTGCGCGTGCGCCTCGCGCCCGACGAGGCCCAGACCTTCCAGGAGTTGTCGGCCCACCTCATGGCGATCCCGCTCACCGCGGAGAAGGTGGGCATCCTGCTGCTCCCCGCGCCGCTCGATGCCCTCGGGCCCCTGTCCATCCCGGCGGCCCTGTTCGCCCTTGCGCTGCTCGTGCACCCCGCCTTCGTCGCCGGTCGCACCGCCCCGCGCTTCTGGAGCCGGACCGTGCTGGGCTGGGGAGCCGCCCTGCTCCTGGCCCTCCTGCTCGATGCGGACACGAGGGCCGCGAGCTTCAGCCTCGCGGGCGCCGAGAACCTCCTGCTCGCATCCGTGGTCCTGTGCGCGGGGCTGGGCGTCACGGTGACCGCGATCCCCGACCTGCGTCGTCGGCTCCTGCCCCTGCTCACCGTGCCGATCCTCGCGTGGCTGGCCCACGGCGTGAGCGAGCCCATCGGCGAGGCGGGGCGCGCCGTCGATGCAGCCCGTGACGATCTCGAGGCAGCCGCCGAGGCGCGGGGCTTCCCCGGAACGTGGATCCTGGTGGAGGATCCGCAGGAGGAACTCCCGCTCGGCCCCGACCCGTCCGTCCTGCTGAGCCGGCGGCTCGCTGTCGGAGGGCCCGATCGTCGGAACCCCGGCGCGCCGCAGGTGGTCGTGCTGCCGCCGGCGGACCTGGGGCGTGCGCTCTGCGGTGATCTCGGCGTGCGCTGGCGTGCTGAGGGGCTGGGCCTGCTCGTGCCGCGCGCGCTGCTGGAGGAGGGGGGGGCCGGCCGCGCCCTGCTCGCGCCCGCCTCGGAGCTGGACGACCTGCCGGCGCGCTGGCTGGGCACGCCGGAGCAACTCGACGCGATCCGACCCGCCCGCACCCCGATCCTGCGCCTCGCCGTCCCCGAGGCGGTGGTCGCGGAGGAGGCGCCGGCCCTGGAGTGGAGGACCGGTGAGGGCTGGACCGGGAGGGCAGCCGGTGCGTGGGTGCGCAGCACGGAGGGGACCTTCGCCTGCTTCGACCTGCGGGGGGAGCCGACCTGGCTGCTGGCCGAGGAGCTCACGGAGCTGCGGCCGGTTGGCCCGTTGGCGGGGCGTGCCCTCGAGCTGGCCGCGCGCCCCTGGCCGCTGCCGCCGGGCGCGGCGCCCCGCCACACCGAGCAGGGGTGGGGCATCGAGCTCGAGGGCCTGGAGGCGCCGGGCCTGGGGCACGCCGACGGGACCACGCGTTGGCGCGTGCGCTGGTGCGACGCAGGGGGCCGCACCCTGCGGCAGGAGTCCCGTGCCGTGGAGGAGGCGGAGAGGCCCGTGGTCACGGCGCCGCGGAGCGCGGCCCGCTGGTCCCTCGAGCTGGAGGTCGGCGGCGTGGCCGTCGCCGGGGCCCAGGGCGCGCGCTAGGCTTCGCGCCCATGTCGACCCAGCCCTCCCGCGATCTCGAGACCTTCCCGAACCCCCGCCCCGGCCGCGAGTTCGAGGTGCGCTTCGACTGCCCGGAGTTCACCTGCGTCTGCCCGAAGACCGGGCAGCCCGACTTCGCGACGATCCGGATCCGCTACGTGCCCGACGAGACCTGCGTCGAGCTCAAGAGCCTCAAGCTCTACCTGTGGTCCTACCGCGAGGTGGGGGCGTTCCACGAGGCGGTCACCAACCAGATCCTCGACGACCTCGTGGCGGCCTGCCAGCCGAAGCGCATGACCATCGAGGGGGACTTCATGGTCCGCGGGGGCATCCACACCGTGGTCGAGGTCACCCACGAGAAGGGCTGAGGGCGGTCCGCCCAACGCGGCGCGCAGGCCCGGGTGCCGCTTCGCGCATCACCCAGGGGCCTCCTCAGCGCACTGGCCCATGCGAGCGGGCGGCGCGGGGGATCCCCCGCGCCGCCCGCTGTTGGTTCCGGCCCCGCAAGATGCGGGACCCGTGGCGGCTCACTCCTCGGTGGCCGGCTCGTCCTCGGGCGTGGGCTCCGCGACCTCCTCGGCCTCGACCTTCTCCGCCTCCTCGATGAGGCGCCCGAAGAACTCCGGCATCTCGACCCCGCCGATGTCCTTCATCATCGTGAGGGCGGGAGGCAGGGAGCTCGCGAGCCCGCGGAGGAAGTTCGAGGTGGCCGAGCCGCCATCGCCGCCGCCGCCCTGGCCGTCCCAGACCACGACCTTGTCGAACTTGATGTTCGAGATCGCCTGGGCCGCGACCTCCGAGAGGTGGTCGATGTGCTCGAGCATGAGCATGCGGAAGGCCGCGTCCGCGCCGCCGCAGTTGGAGACGATCTCGCGCAGACCCTGACCCTTCTTGGCGAGGATCTCGTACTGGCCCTTCGCCTCGGCCTCGAGCTTGGCGAAGATCGCGGAGGCCTCGCCCTGGGCGCGGATGCGCATCTTCTCGGCCTCGGCCTCGGCATCGACGATGGTCTGCGCCTTGGCGGCCTTCGCAGACGCCTCGAGCTCGGCGCGCTTCTCGGCCTCGATCTTCTTCGCCTCGGCCTCGGCGGCCTTGGCCTCGGCGAGGTATTGAGCCTCCTTGACGATCGCCTCGGCCTCGCGGCGCCGGGTCTCCGAGCGCTGGAAGGCGTCGGCCTCCTGGACGCGCAGGTCGGCGTTCGTGTCGGCGATGCGGGCCTTGGCCTCGTTCTCACCGGTGACGGCCGTTGCGTTGGCCTCGGCGACGCGCACGCGCATCTCGCGCTCGGCGTCCCGCACCTGGGCCTCCTGCTCGAAGCTCGCGCGCTGCTCGCCGATCACGCGCTCCTTCTCGAGGTCGGCGATGTTGATCGAGCGGTCGCGCTCGGCGGTCTTCGTGCCGATGTCCCGGACCTTCTCGGCCTCGGCGACCTGCACGGCTCGCTCCTTCTCGGCCTCCGCGACCCCGATGGCGCCGCGCTTCTGCTGCTCGGCGACGTCGATCTCGGCCTGGTTGATGGCCTCGGACGCCGCTTTGCGGCCGATGGCCTCGATGTAGCCCGAGTCGTCGGTGATGTCCTTGATGTTGACGTTGATCAGGACGAGGCCGATCTTCGCGAGCTCGGGCTCCAGGCTGGACTGGACGTTGGCCAGGAAGACCTCGCGGTTGCGGTTGATCTCCTCGATGGGCATCGAGGCGATCACCTGGCGGAGCTGGCCGTAGATGATGTCCTCGGCCTGCTTGATGATCTCCCCGCGCGCGAGGTTCAGGAGGCGCACCGCGCCGTTGCTCATGATCTCGCGCTGCGTGCCGATCGCCACCGTGAACACGCTGGGGACGCTGACCCGGATGTTCTCCCGGGAGAGCGCGCCCTGCAGCGGGATCTCGATCTGCATGGGCTCCAGCGACAGGTAGGCGTAGTCCTGGATCAAGGGCCAGACGAACACGCCGCCGCCGTGGACGGGCTTGGCGGACTGGCCCTCGGAGGTACGCCCGTACACGACGAGGACCTTGTTCGAGGGGCAGCGCTTGTAGCGCCGGCTGAGGATCAGGAGGAAGCCCGCCAGGATGACGACGAGCGCCACGCCGATGATCACTTCGACGGGGACCGTGTCCATGGGGGACTGGGCTGCCAGGAGCAGGAAGAGCGGGTTCGTCATGGGAGTGTTGGGGTCAGCCCTCGAGGGGCCCGACCTCGAAGGTGTTGGAGCTGACGCGGCGGAGGATGCGCACCTCGGAGCCGGTGGGGAGGGGCGCCTCCCCGCTGGTGGTGGCCTGGAACTCGTGGGTCCGGCCCTGGAGGGAGACGGTGATCTTCCCGCGCGCCACGCCGCCCGCGGGGACCGTGAGGTAGACGACGGCGGTGCCGCCCACGGCGCCGTCCGGATCCACGTTGCCCGACGAGTCCAGCTTGCGGTACTGCAGCATGACCCAGGCCACCAGCAGCATCATCGCGACGCCTGCGCCGAGGCCGAGGGCGGCGCTCTGGCTCGGGCTCCAGTCGCGCTGGTGGCCCCACAGGCCGAACAGCCCGAAGAAGGTCAGGAACGAGGCGATCGAGCGGATGCTCAGGACGCCCATCCCGTCGTCGACGTCCAGGTCGCCGTCGAAGTCGGCGTCGCCGCCGAACATCATCAGCACCAGCTGCAGTGTGAGGATGCCGCCGCCAACGACCGAGCAGACCGCGTAGGTCGTGGCGATGGTCCAGTCCTGGAAGATGTCCATGGGGGGGGCGCGCGCGGGGGATCGAGCCGCGGGCCAGGAGTGTACGCGCGGCCGCCCGGGATCTTCACTCCCGGGCACAGGCGCGGCGCTGGGGCCCTCCCAGATCCGGGCCCAGGGCCTGGGGGCACAGCTCGTGCGCGGCGGGAGGCGCGGCGGCGGCACCCCGATCGAACGCGCCTTCTGGGCGCCGGGCGCTCAGCTCCGTCGCAGGCAACTCGCCCGCCTGACCGACCGTGAGCGTGTGTCCCGGAGAGGGGGCTGGCCCTCAGGAGGGGCTCGTGAGCCGCTCGCCCAGGCTGGTCACGAGGGCCAGCAGCTCGGCGTCCGTGCCGAAGTGCCCACCCTCGAACTCCGCGTGCTCGTGCGCGATCCCCAGCTCCCGCAGCCGGCGCACGAAGCGGCGCAGGCCGAACTGCAGGTGGAACTCGTCCCGGGTCCCCGCACGCAGGTCGAGGAGCTCCAGGGCGCCCAGGCCCTCCGCCTCGGTGTCGAGGCGATTGAGGGGATCGTTGGCAAGCCATCTGTCCCAGCCCGGGGTGCGCTCGCCGGTGTGCGGGTCCATGGGGAGCTGGAAGCCCAGGGGCGCCTCGGGATCCGGTGCGTAGCAGGCGCTCATGGCGAGCACGTCGATCACGGCGTGGCCGTCCCCCGAGAGGGAGGGCTCCGTGCGGAAGGCCTCGAGGAAGGCCGCGGCGTCCCCGCCGTGGGGACCCAGTCCGCGGCAGGCCGCCATCAGCTCGCCGCCGTACGCCAGGTCGAAGCCGAGGTCCCCGGACAGGGAGCCGGCGACGCGGAAGGCGCCGGGGCGCGCCATGGCGAGGCGGAGGGCGCCGAACCCGCCCGAGCTCTTGCCCGCGACGCCGAAGGAGGTGGCACCCCAGTGCTCGGCGACGAACGGGAGCAGCTCGTCGAGGACGTGGCTCTGGTAGGGGCCGACGGCGCTCGAGTCGAGGTACTGGCTGCCGCCCAGCGCGGTGAAGCAGTCGGGGAACACGACGTGGCAGGCCGGGAACGCGCCGGCCGCGAAGGCGCGGTCGATCCGGAGGGCCAGCCCCGGGTGCCAGGGGTGCGTCTCCAGGTACTTCTGCCCGCGCCCGGTGAACCCAGCGAGGACGAGCAGGGCGGGGAGTCCCTCCGGTGCACCCGACGGGCTCCACACCGAGACCTCCCGCCTGCTCGGGTCGCCCAGGGGGTTGCCCTCCAGCAGCGCGGAGTCGAGGTGGCGGACGGTCAGCCGCCCCTGGAACGCGCCGGGGTCGTGCAGGCGGAGGTCGCTCATGGGACCGAGGATACGGGCCCGCTCCCCGGGGATCAGGCCTCGCTCCGGCCCAGGGGCGGCCCGGGGTCGAGGCCGGCGGCCTCGGCCTCCTCGCGCGCCTGCTCGAAGCCCGGCTCGATGCGCTCGTGCAGGATCCGCCGACGGTCCCAGTATGGGTGGAAGGCGGCGTTGATCGCGTTCGCCGTGACGCGCTCGAGCTCGGTCAGCGTGAGGTCGAAGGTGCGGTGGGCGAGCAGGTACTCGTCCGTCAGGGTGACCCCGCTCATCAGGCGGTTGTCGGTGTTGAGGGTGACCCGGAACCCGGCACGCAGGAGGTGGGGGAAGGGGTGCTCCTCCAGGCTCGGGACCGTGCCGGTGTGGACGTTCGAGGACAGGCACAGCTCGAGCGGGATCCGGTGGTCGAGGACGTACCGCGCCAGGCTCCCGAGCTGGAGGACCCGGCCCTCGTGGATGGCCATGTCCTCGACGAGCCGGGTGCCGTGGCCGATGCGGTGGGCCCCGCAGAACTGCAGCGCTTGCCAGATGCTCTCGGGGCCGAAGCCCTCCCCGGCGTGGATGGTGATCGAGCCGTTGGCTCGCTGGATGCGGTGGAAGGCCTGGAGGTGGTGCTTGGCGGGGTGGCCGGACTCCTCGCCGGCGAGGAGTCCGGCCACCCCGCCAAG
>WTJQ01000133.1:0-4958 GCA_011524785.1 Planctomycetota bacterium
TCCCTAGACTACGGACGCCGTCTCCGAGCTTGTAGTCGGGCGCTCCCCTGGCGTCCTGAGCCCCGCTCGGGGCTCCTCCGCGCCCGGTTCCCGCCCTCGAGACGCCAGCCTCGCCGATCCATGCCAGCCCCGGACCCCGCAAGGCCGAACGCAGCCTCGGAGCGCGTCCTCGTGCTGGGGGTGGTCCTCAACACGCTGCTGGCCGGCCTGAAGCTCGCGGGTGGGCTGCTCTCGGGCTCACCCTCCCTCCTCGCGGACGGCTACCACTCCCTGGCCGACCTCGGCACGAACGGCCTCGCCTGGCTGACCTGGCGCTGGGCGCAGCGTCCTCCGGACGAGGACCACCACTACGGGCACGGCAAGGTCGAGGCCATGGCGGCCCTCGCGGTCGGGGTCGTGCTGGTCGCGACGGGGCTCCTCGTCGTGGGGGACGCGGTCCGTAGCGAGGCGCCCGACTACCGCGGCGCTCAGGCCGCGACGGCCGTGGGTGTGGCCCTGCTCTCCATCGCGGCCAACGAGTTCCTGACGCGGATCACGCGCGCCGAGGCGAGGCGCACGGGGAGTCCCACGCTGGAGGCCCTTGCCGCCGACAACCGCTCCGACATGCTCACGAGCGTCCTCGTCCTCGCGGGCGTGGGGGGGAGCGCGCTGGGCGCCCCGTGGATCGAGACCGGCCTCACGGCCGTGATCGGCGTCTTCGTCGGCTGGATGGGGGCCAGGACCGCGAAGGGCGCCTTCGACGTCCTGACCGACCGAGCACCTGACCTCGAGCTTCGCTCACGCGTCCGGGCCCTCGCCCAGCAGGTTCCGGGGGTGCGGGGCGTGCAGGCCGTCGCCGTCCATCCGCTCGGGAGCCGCGTGCGCGTGGACATGGAGGTGAGCGTCGAGGGATCCCTGACCGTGACGCAGGGGCACGCCATCGCGCACGCCGTCGAGGTCCGCGTCCGGGAGCACGAGCCCACCGTGGCCGCAGTGGCCGTCCATGTGAATCCGGACCGGGCCGCACCGTCTCCCGCCTGACCCCGGTCACGCGGCCCAGGGCCGTTCGGGGCCCTCACGGATCACGCTCTGGATATGCTGCTGCGTCGGATCGTCATGCGCCTGTCCCCCCTGTTCCCCCTCGCTCTCCTCGCCGCCGCCGCCGTCTCGACGTCGAGCGCGGCGGCTCAGCAGAAGGCCTCGGCACGCCTCTTCACCCGCGTGGACGGCGATCGAGTCCAGGCCGCGCTCGAGGTCGAGATCGACGCTGGCTATCACCTCTACCACGACGACCTCGGCGACTACGTGGGGGAGCCCACGGCGGTCGAGGGGCTCGGGGACGACGTGGAGTGGGAGAGCTGGACCCTCCCCAAGCCCAAGAGCGGGTACGACCCGTTCCTCGAGCAGTTCTACGACAAGCACGAGGGCACGATCGTCATCCGCGGTGAGGGGCTCTTCTTCGGCAGCGATCCCGAGGCGATCGCCGTCCGGATCACGGGCCAGACCTGCGACGACAAGGGGTGCATCCCCTACGAGGAGGAGGTCGAGACCCTCGGCGCAGGGGTCGATGAGCTGTTCCAGGAGGCAGAGGCTCCCGCGAAGACCTCCCCGGACAGCGGCGGAACGAGCGCGTTCGGTGGGGACTCTGGCAGCTCGTTCGGGGCCTTCGGTGGCCCTGGTGCGGCTGCGCAGAAGGCGCGCTTCGAGGCGGAGCTCCAGCAGGATGGCGCCAGCGCGCTCCTGACCCTGACCGTGACGGTCGACGAGGGCTATCACCTGTACGGGGGACCTACGATCGAGGACGTCGCGCCCGGCGGAGCCATCGCGGTCCCCACGACCGTGACCATCACGGGCGATGGCGTCTCCTGGGGGACGGCCCTGTTCCCCGAGGCGAAGGGCTACCCCGGCATGAACGAGGACTTCGACGAGATCGAGGTCGCGGTGCACGAGGGGCGCTTCACGATCGAGGTGCCGGGGACGGTGACCGGCGAGCCGGGATCCTTCGAGGTCACGCTGGCGGGCCAGACCTGCGACGACCGGACCTGCGTGGACTACACGCAGACCGAGACCGTCGTGGCTCAGGCCGTTGCCGTGGGGGCCCTGGCCAGTCCGCGTGAGGGTGCGGCTCTTGAGGGCGCCGGCGCCGCCAAGGGCGAGGGGGCCGCGGAGGACGATGCTCCTGGCGGGGCGGGGGATCCCCCAGGCCAGCAGAAGCCCCTCGGACCGTTCCTGCTCGAGGCCTTCCTGTGGGGACTGATCACCCTGCTGATGCCGTGCACCTACCCGATGATCCCGATCACGATCAGCTTCTTCACGAAGCAGGCGATCGCGCGGGACGGGAACGTGCTCAGCCTCTCCCTCAGCTACGGCGCAGGGATCGTGCTGGTCTTCGTGCTGATCGGGGTCGTGATCGGAGCGCCGATCCAGGAGTTCGCGAACCACCCCGTGTTCAACCTGTTCATCGCGGCGATGTTCGTGTTCTTCGCGTTCTCGCTGTTCGGCTGGTTCAACCTGCAGCCGCCGGCGTTCCTCATGCAGGCCGCAGGCAAGGCGAGCGCGACCGGCGGCCTGGTGGGCGTCTTCCTGATGGGCCTGACGCTCGTCATCACCTCGTTCACCTGCACCGCGCCCTTCGTGGGGACGCTGCTCGCGCGTGGTGGCGACCAGGGCGTCATGCGGGTGGTCATGGGGATGGGCGTCTTCGGACTGACGATGGCGACGCCCTTCGTCCTCCTCTCGCTCTTCCCCTCGCGCGCCCAGAAGATGCCCGGCGCCGGCGCCTGGATGAACACGCTGAAGGTGTTCCTCGGGTTCGTCGAGCTGGCGGCTGCGCTCAAGTTCGTCTCGACCGCCGACCTTGCCTACGGGTGGGGCTTCCTCTCGAAGGAGGTCTTCTTGATCCTCTGGGCCGGCATCTTCGCCGTCGCGTCGATGTTCCTGCTCGGGAAGATCAACCTGAAGGGCGAGGAGACCGGCGCGATCTCGCCCGGGCGCATGGTCGGGGGCACCTTCGCGTTCCTGTTCGCGCTCTACTGCGCCTTCCTCACCTTCGGGTTCAAGATGGACCCGCTGCTCACGGCCTTCGCGCCGCCCTACTCCACCGCGCCGACGCGCACGAGCGCGGCCGAGGACGATGGGCACGGCAGCGAGGCCTGGGCCCAGGTGGTCGACGACTGGGACGGCGCGGTCGCTCGCGCGCGAGCCTCGGATCAGCTCCTGCTCGTCAACTTCACCGGCTTCAACTGAGCGAACTGTCGGGTGATGGAGGGCAAGATCCTCCCCGCCCCGGCGGTCGCCGGGGAGCTCAAGCAACACTTCGTCGAGGCTCGCCTCCACTGCGACCTCGGCCCGAACGCGAAGGCCAACAAGGCCATCCAGGAGCGCCTGACCGGCAGCATCGCGCTGCCCATCTACGCGGTCGTCGATCCGGGGACCGAGGAGGTCCTGGGGCTCCAGGAGGGCCTCGCCTTCGCCGACGACTTCGTCGCGTTCCTGCAGGGCGCGCGCGCGAAGCGCTAGGCGTAGCCGAGCAGCCGCCCGCCCTGGTAGACCACGAAGCTGGCCCCCCAGGCCAGCGCCGTCATGTAGGCCAGGAGGAACACCGGCCAGCGCCAGCCGTTCGTCTCGCGCTTCACCACGGCCAGGGTCGAGAGGCACTGGCAGGCGAGCGCGAAGAACACGAGCAGCGAGAGCCCGACGAGCGGCGTGAAGACCCGCGAGCCGTCGGGTCTGGCGGCGGCGCGGATCCGCTCGCGCAGCGAGGTCGACTCCTCGTCCACGTCTCCGCCCACCCCGTAGACGAGGCCGAGGGTCGAGACGAAGACCTCGCGCGCGGCGAACGCGCCGATGAGTCCCACGCCGATCTTCCAATCGAAGCCAAGGGGCTCCAGGAGCGGCTCCAGGCCCTTTCCGAGGTCCCCGGCGAGGCTCTCCTCGAGCTGTGCCGCGTGCAGCTGCTCTTCGCTCTGTCCGGGCTGCTCGTCCACGCGTGGGAACGACAGCAGGGCCCAGAGGGCGATGGTCGCCACGAAGATCACCGTGCCCGCCTCGCGGAGGAAGGCGAGGCCCTTGTTCCAGGCGCCGCGCAGGACCGGCCCGACCTGCGGCATCCGGTAGGGAGGCAGCTCGAAGACCAGCGGGACCGAGGGGCCCTGGAGGATGGTGCGCGAGAGCACCGCTGCAGCTGCCAGCGCGACCAGCGTGCCGAACAGGTACATCGCGACCATGAGCAGCGAGCCCGCCGAGAGTCCCAGCCAGACCTCCGTGGGGAAGAGGGCCCCGATGATCAGGGTGTAGACCGGCAGGCGAGCCGAGCAGGTCATCAGCGGGACGACCATCATGGTCTTCAGCCGGTCGCGACGCCGCTCCATCGTGCGCGTGGCCATGATCGCCGGGATCGCGCAGGCGAAGCCCGAGAGCATCGGGACGAAGGCCCTGCCCGTGAGACCCATCGAGCGCATCAGCCGATCCATCAGCCACGCGACGCGCGCCATGTAGCCCGTGGCCTCGAGGATCCCGAGGAACAGGAACAGCAGCAGGATCTGCGGCAGGAAGACCACCACCGAGCCCACGCCTGCAATGAGGCCCTCGGTGACGAGGTCCCGCAGGATGGAGGGCTCGAAGGACGCCTGGACCCACCCGCTGAGGGCGCCGAAGACCCCCTCGATCGCGCCGATGAGCGGGTCCGACCAGGCGAACAGCGACTGGAACAGCGCCGCCATGACCAGGAGGAAGAGGGGCAGGCCCAGCAGAGGGTGGAGCAGGACCCGATCGGCGCGCACGCTCCACGGTGTCCGCTCCTCGTTCGACTCCACGAGGAGCCCGGGCAGGTGGGTGTCGATCCACGTGAAGCGGGGGCGCACGAGCGCGAGGTCAGGGTCGAGCCCGCGGGCCAGGGCACTCGCGCGCTGCTCGCCCACGACCCGTCGCAGGGTCTCGGGCGCCTCCAGTTCGTCCTCGTCGTCGATCGAGAGCAGGGC
>WTJQ01000133.1:4968-7400 GCA_011524785.1 Planctomycetota bacterium
TCCACGCAATGCGTCGGGCAGGGCGGCTTCGATGGTCGCGAGCTCCGGCTCCAGCTCGCTGACGGTGGCCGCCTCGGGGAGCGGGGGGATGCGACCGCTCGCGAGGGTTCGCTCCAGCGCGGCGCAGAGCTCGGTCACGCCGCCGCCCGTGCGCGCGACGATCGGCACTGCCTCCAGCCCCAGCAGGGACCCGAGCCGCTCGACGTCGAGGCGCTGGCCGGAGCGAGCCAGCTCGTCGGCCATGTTCACCGCGAGCACCGTGGGGAGACCGAGCTCGAGGACCTCGAGGACGAGGGCGAGGCTCCTCCCCAGCTGGGTCCCGTCGACGACGACGACCACCGCGGTCGGTAGCTCGTGGGCCCCTTGACCCGTGAGGGCACGGATCGCGATCTCCTCCTCGGCGCTCCTCGACGAGAGGGAGTAGGTGCCGGGGAGGTCCTCGAGGAGGACCACGCGCGAGGGCAGGGCTGCGCGACCCTCGTGCCGGTCGACCGTGACGCCCGGGTAGTTGCCGACCTTCAGGGCGAGGCCCGTCAGACGGTTGAAGAGGGTCGTCTTGCCGGAGTTCGGGTTCCCGGCGAGGACCACGCGGGGCTCAGCCATCGACGGCCTCCACGGTGACCTGGTGTGCCTCGGCGGACCGCAGGGAGAGGCGCGAGCCGCGCACCTCGACCTCGAGCAGGCCCTGGAGGGCCGAGCGACGGACCAGGCGGACCCGCGTCCCGGGGACGAGGCCGAGCTCCAGGAGCCGGCGTCGGTGGGCGCGGGCTCCGCTGACCGCGGTGAGGGTCGCCGAGGTGCCTGGGCGGAGGTCGGCGAGGGTGTTCATGGGCCGTTGAGACGAGGTCTCAAACGGCGAGTCTACTGGCGAGGGGCAGCCTCCCGGGGCCGCTGTGCAACCCGGACGCCGCGAGCGCGTCAACCCTGGGCGGGCGGGGGAGGCGGTGGCCGAGCGTGCCTCGTCGCGGCCCCCGGCCTACCATGCCCCAGCCATGGCCGAGGAACACAACCCCAAGCAGATCGCCGGCTTCGCGGCCGCGGACCTCATCGAGGACGGCACCGTCGTCGGGCTCGGCACCGGCTCCACCGTCTGGTTCACCCTGGTGCGCCTTGCCGAGCGCATCGCCCAGGAGGGGCTGCGCGTGCAGGGTGTCCCGACCTCGGAGGACACCCACGCCAAGGCCACCGAGCTCGGCATCCCGCTGACCACGCTGGAGGAGGTGGAGTCCATCGACCTCACCATCGACGGCGCGGACGAGATCGACGGGTCGTTCCGCATGATCAAGGGTGGCGGCGGCGCGCTCCTGCGCGAGAAGGTCGTGGCCTCCATCTCGCGCCGCGAGGCCATCGTCGTAGGGCCGACCAAGGTGGTCGAGCGCCTCGGGACGACCTTCAAGCTGCCGGTCGAGGTCGTTCCCTTCGCCCGCGCCGTCGTGACCCGGGCCGCCGTTGCCCTGGGGGCCGAGCCCCACCTGCGGACGACGCCCGAGGGCGCTCCGTATCGGACCGACAACGGCAACGAGATCCTCGACTGCCACTTCCCCGAGGGGATCGAGGATCCGGAGGCGCTCGAGCTCGCGCTCGACGCCGTGCCGGGCGTCGTCGAGTCGGGCCTCTTCCTGGGCCTGGCCCAGGTCTGCGTGATCGGTCACCCCGACGGGCGCTGCGAGATCCGCGAGCTCGAGGGCTGACCGGGCAACCCGTCCCCGCGGCGGAGGAATCTTCCGCCTGGCAGGGGAATTCTTTCCGCAGGTCGGCGTGAGGCCTCGCTCCGAGGGGCGCGGGCGCGGTTGGCACTCCCGTTGCTCTGGGGGCTCCCGATGGAGTCCCTCCAGCGCACGAGTCCCAGCACCCGGCCGCTCACCGAGCGTCCCGGGGCGACCCCGTCCGTTCCGATCGGAGGCCCGTTCGCGGGTGTCCTGGCGGACGTGGAGCGCGAGTCCACCGAGGAGGCGAGCCCCTTGGCCGCCCCCACGTGGACGTGGATGGGTCCCGCTCCCGAGGTCTCGGGCGTCCTCCGCCGTGAGGCGAGCACGCGTGCCCTGGAGCGCTCGTCCCTCGGCTCGCAGCAGGTCACGGAGCGCCGAGAGGATCCGTCGCGCGCGCAGGGACGGCAGAGGAACGAGCAGGTCACTGAGGCCCGGACAGGCTTCCGCGGGGCCCGCGGCGAGGCTCCGGAGAGCCACTCGACCGAGGGCCGCCCGGCAGCGAGGAACACGACTCCGGCGGGCCAGGCCGCGCCGAGTGGGGGCGATCGCCCCCAGACAACCGCTCCCGGGTCCGCCCCCGCACCGATTGCCGGGGCGCCCCTCCCGCCGGCGGCCGCCCAGGCCCTGGCAGCCCTCGCACAGGCGGCTCCGGCGGCGAAGGCCCCCGCGGTCCAGCCCGTCCCCCTCACCCAAGCCGCGCCCGCGGGGGTGACGAGCGTGGCG
>WTJQ01000644.1 GCA_011524785.1 Planctomycetota bacterium
CCTCCCGATGTTCCTCGGCGAGAGCGCCCAGTCGAACGCCGATGTCGCGACCGACCGCGAGGATCACGGAAGCGCGGCGGGGGGCAGTGCGATGGACACGGCGCGAAGCGCTGCAGAGAACACAGCGCGAATCGCTGCAGAGAACACAGCGCGGGGTGCTGCCAAGGACACAGCGCAGAGCGCCGCGCGAAACAGAGCGCAAGGCGCCGCGATGGCCACGGCGGAGAGCACCGCGGAAGGCAGCGCTGGAGACACTGCGGAAGACACCGTGTACGGAGGAGCCCAGCGCGTCGCCGAGGGCCCGCCCCCCCCGGAGGGGCGCCTGCTCCGCACGCTCGCCGGCCTGCCGGAGACGCGCGGCTTCCCCCTGGAGGACCCGCGCTTCCGGCGGGCGCTCGCCGCTGCCGAGGCCCTGCTCGACGCCCCGCGTCACTTCGGCCTGCACCCGGGCGGGGTGGTCGTGGCCCCGGGCCCCATCGATGCCTTCGTGCCCTGCCAGCCCTCGGCCAAGGGCCCCGTGGTCACGCAGCTGGACAAGGACGGCGTGGAGGCGATCGGGCTGGTGAAGATGGACCTGCTCGGGAACCGCGTCCTCACCACCCTCGCGGACTGCCTGGAGCTGCTGCGCGAGCAGGGCGTGGAGGTCGACCTGGAGGACCTCCCTGAGGACGACCCCGCCACCGCGCGCACCCTGCGGGAGGGCAGGACCCTCGCCTGCTTCCAGGTCGAGTCGCCGGGCATGCGCCACCTGCTGCAGCAGACCGGCGCCCACCGGATGGACGACGTGATCCAGGCGGTCGCCCTCATCCGGCCGGGCCCGTCCGGGAGTGGGATGAAGGACGCCTACGTGCGCCGCTTCCGGGGCCTCGAGGAGCCGGCGCCCCCCCACCCCCGGGTCGAGGACCTCCTGGCCGACACGCACGGCGTGATGCTCTACCAGGAGGACGTGATGCAGGTCGCCTCACGCGTCGCGGGGCTCGAGCTCACCGAGGCCGACCAGCTGCGCCGGGCCCTGCAGAAGCGGCGCTTCGACGAGCTCGCTCCGCTGCGGGAGCGCTTCATGGCCGGAGCCCACTCCCAGGGCCTCGCCGAGGACGAGGCCACGGCGCTCTGGGACCGGCTGGCGGGGTTCGCGTCCTTCGCCTTCTGCAAGGCCCACGCGGTCACCTACGGCCGCCTCGCCTACCGCTCGGCCTGGCTGAAGACGCACCACCCCGCTCCGTTCCTGACGGCGTTCCTGCTCAGCGAGACCGGCTACTACCCGAGCCGCGTCTACGTGGAGGAGGCGCGGCGCCTGGGCGTGCGGATCCTCGGCCCCGACGTGAACCGCAGCGGGCCCGGGTTCCAGCTCGAGCGGGGAGCGGGGCCGCTGGCCCTGCGCGTGGGACTGGGGCGCGCGCGAGGCCTGAGCGAGGCGACCCTCGAGCGGCTGCTGGAGAGCCGCGCCGCCGAGGGGCCCTTCCTCTCCCTGCCGGACTTCCTCGAGCGCACCGCCGCGCGGCGCGACGAGACCGAGACGCTGATCCGGGTCGGCGCCTTCGACGCCTTCGACCGGACGCGACCCGAGCTGCTGTGGCGCCTGCACCTCCTGCTCGAGCCGCAGGGACGCGCCCCGCGCGAGGCAGGGCTCGACGGGCGCGCCCTCGCGGCCTGTCGGGACGGTCGCAGCGCGCGCTCGGGACTCGAGGGCTGGAGCGGTCGCGGCCTCGGCGTGGACGGCGGCGCGCTGCAGCCCGGGGAGACGGCCTCGCTGTTCGCCCCGCCGCCTCCGGAGGCCGTGGTCCTGCCCGGTCTCCCCGGTCCCGACGCTCGCGAGCGAGGCCAGGAGGAGTTCCGGCTCCTCGGCCTGACCCTCGCCTCCCACCCGGTCGACCTCTTCCCATGCCCCGGGGAGGAGCGCGCCCGGGCGCTGCTCGGGCGCGGCCCCGGGGAGGCGCGCGGCGACTTCCACAGCCGGGGTCCAGAGAAGGGGAGACCGGAGGAGGAGAAGCCAGAGGAGCAGCGCTCTGGGCTGCGCCCCGTGAACCCCTGCCCCTGCGCGCGACTCGCCGAGCGGGTGGGCGCGCGCATCACCCTGAGGGGCTGGCCCGCGGCGACCCGGCGGGCGCGCACGGACCGGGGTGAGCTGATGCGCTTCCTCACCCTCGAGGACCCCAGCGGGATGGCGGAGGTCGTGCTGTTCCCGGACGTCTACCGCCGGGACGGGCACCTGCTCGACCTGGACGCGGTCGTCCTGGTCACCGGGGTCGTCGAGGACCAGCTCGGCGCCTGCGCCCTGCGGGCCGAGCGCCTGTGGTGAGCGCGAGCGCGCCTCAGGAGCGCGCGCCGCGCTGGTGCCGCAGGGCCACGTTCTGACGCCCCATCTCGCGCAGGCGATCGGGGTTCTTCTTCAGGTCCAGGGCGTGGGCCTTGCTGACGACGCTCTTGACCGAGCGCCCCAGGCGCTTGGCGATCTCGAGGTTCGGGGTGTGCGGGTAGAGCTCGCGCAGGACGTCCAGCTCCTCGCCACTCCAGCGCGGCATCTTGCTCGCCAGCTTCTTGCCGGCCTTGCGGCGCACGAAGGCCTTGTCCTTCGCCAGGCAGAGCTGGGCGCCGAGCGCGGCGATGTCGGCCACGGGGCGCCCGAAGACGATCGCCAGGTCCTCGTCGGTTCGGCTGCCGTAGATGCGCTTGAAGAGCGCGACCTCCTCCAGGGTGAAGGGGCGCGACCGGCGCAGCTGGGCGAGCTCCGCGATCTTGTCCTGCACGTCCTGCTGGCCGCGGGCAAGGACCCGGCAGAGCGCCGTCAGGTCCGAGGCGCCGAGGCACTCACGGAGGAGCTCCAGGTCGGCCTCGGTCCAGGGGTCGGTCCGCAGCTCCTGGCCCTCGAAGAGGGTGTCCGCGGTGCGGCGCACCGCCTGCGCGGTCCGACCGAGCTCGCGACCGATGGACGCATCGGTGCGGTGGCCGTAGAGCTCGCGCAGACGAGCGACTTCCTCGGTGGACCAACGTCCACGGCGCGGAGTCGCGGGGGGCTTCCCCCAACGGGGTTTGGGCATGGCAGGCAGGCAGGAGAGGGAGACACCGTGCCGGCGGGCATGCCGGCTCCCGGGGGGCATCCCGGGAAGGTGTGTCCAAGTGTAGCAAATCGGATCGTGAGCGGGGACCGCGACCTGCAGGGCTTGGCAGGGGTCCAGACCCCGCTCCAGGGCACTAGGAGGGGGTTCCTGCCCCCACGATCTCGGTCCCGCCCTGCGGGCCGGGGCTCACGATTCCTGGATCCCGACGGCCCTGTGGAGCCGCCGGCGCTCCGCCGAGAGGCGCAGATGGACCTCGCGCGAGGTGCGCAGGCCGCGCAGGTCCTCGGCCAGCTGGCGCGCCTGGGCCAGCGTCGTGTTGCGGATCACGAAGCGCAGCTCCGGGAGGAAGTTCGGTGCCGCGGAGACCGCGTCGAACCCCATGCCCAGGAGGGACAGGGTGGCGGCGGGGTCACCCGCCAGCTCGCCGCACACCGAGCAGGGGACGCCCGCGGCGCCGCAGGCGTCGGCGATCTGCTGCAGCACCCGGACGACGGCCGGGTGATGGGGATCGTAGAGGCCGCTGACGAACGTGTTGTCGCGGTCGACCGCGAGCAGGTACTGGACCAGGTCGTTCGTGCCCACGGAGACGAAGTCCACCAGCTCGAGGAGCTCGGGCAGCACGTACACCGCCGAGGGCACCTCGATCATGATCCCCAGCAGGACGCGCTGGGCGATCTCGTAGCCCTGCTCCTCCAGCTGCTTGCGGACGCTCTCGAGGATGTCGCGCACCCGGCGCACCTGCTCGACGGAGCCCACCATGGGCACGAGGAGCCGCACCTCGCCGTGGGCGCTGGCGCGCAGGGCCGCGCGCAGCTGCACGCGCAGCAGGTCCTGCCACTCCAGGGTGACGCGGATGCCGCGCCAGCCCAGGGCCGGGTTGTTCTCGGCGGGCATCTGGAAGTAGGGCAGCTGCTTGTCCCCGCCGATGTCGAGGACGCGCACCACCACCGGGCGCCCCTCCATCCCATCGACGACCCGCCGGTACAGCCGGTACTGGTCCTCCTCCGAGGGGAACTGGCTGCGCTCCATGTAGAGGAACTCGGTCCGCAGCAGCCCGACGCCGTCGCACGTCTCGACCGGGAAGGTCCCCAGGTCGCGGATCGACTCGAGGTTGACCTGGATGGCCATCGCGTGACCGTCGGGCGTCACCGCCGGCTCGCCGGAGACCGCGTCCAGCAGGCGCATGCGCGCCTGGCGCTGCTGCTGGCGCTCGAGGAACTCGTCGACCGTGTCCACGCCGGGGCGCAGGGTCACCAGCCCGACGTCCCCATCGACCAGCACGTCCATGTCCTGCTCCAGCCGTGCGAGCAGGTTGGGCAGCCCGACCACGCAGGGGATGCCGAAGGAGCGGGCGAGCACGGCTCCGTGGGAGAACCGTCCGCCCGCCTCGGTGAGGATCGCCAGGACGCGCTCGCGCTCCAGGAAGGTGACCACCTGCGGGGTGAGCTCGGCCGCCGCCAGCACGACTTTGCCCTGCCCGGCCGACACCTGCTCCGCGTCCCGGTCGAGCAGGTGGTCCCGGACGAGGACCCAGGGCTCGCTCACGTCCTCGGCGTAGCGCCGGACGCTGTCGCCATCGAGCCCCGCCATCTGCTTGTGGAGCGAGTCGATGAGGGCCTGCACGGCCCACTCGGCGTTGACCCGCTCCTCGCGGAGGCGTCGCTCGACGTCCTCGGCCGCGGTCGGGTCCTCGAGGATGGCCCGGTGGACCGCGAAGATGGCCGCGTCCTGCTCGCCCGCGGTGGTCCGCACGATGTCCTGCTGGCGCTCGAGCTGCTCGCGCACCGCGACGATCGCGGCGGAGAGGCGGTCGACCTCGCCCTGGACGGCCTCGCCGGGAACGGTCCACAGGGGCACGGAGTCCGGCCGGGAGCGCACGATGTGCACCCGCCCGCAGGCCAGCCCAGGGGCGACCGGGATCCCCTTCACTTCCGGCATCGCAGCATCTCCGGCCGGGATTGTAGCGGACGCCCCCTGTGCGCCCCCGACGCGCCCGGGAACGAGCGCGGCCCGCTCCCTTTCCGGGGAGCGGGCCGCGTCGGAGCGGGCGAGGGCGCCGTCAGGAGTCGCTCGCCGACGTCTCGGGCGAACCAGCGTTCTGCTCGGGTGCCTCCGGCGCGGACGCCTCCTGGGAGGGGGCGCTCGCCTCGGGCGCGGGGCTCTCGATCACGGGAGCATCCGCCACGGGCTTCTCGGCCTCCGGCGCGGAGTCCTCGGTCCCGGCGGGCTTGGGCCCCTTCTTCTTCTTGCCCTTCTTGCCGCCCTTGCCGCCGCCGCCCTCGGGGGCCGGCGCGTCCTTGCCGAAGAACTTGGCGAACGGGTTGCTCGTCCCTGCGCCCTCGGACTGCTTGTTGATCTGGCGCAGGTCGACGCGCTCGCCGCGCTCCGGCCGGTCGCGACGACCGCCGGGTCCTCCGCCCGGTCCACCCGGGCGACGGCGCTTGCCGCTCGGGTCGCCGAGGGGCATGCCGCGCGCGTCGCCGGGACGCAGCTGCACGCGGGGCTTGCGCTCCTCGCGCTCGCCGCGCCGTCCGCCGCCGCCACGCCGATCCCCGCGCGGCGCGCGGGTCGGGGGCGGGACGTCCCGCATGCTGATCACGAGCCGCTTCTCGCTGCACTCCTTCAGGGTCGCGCGGACGACCTGTCCGGTGGCGAGCTCCTCACGCGCGTCGCGCAGGTAGCGACGGCCCAGCTCGGACACGTGGAGCATCGCCTCCCGGGGGAGGCCGATGTCGACGAAGGCGCCGAAGCCCGCGACCGAGGTGATGACGCCCTCGACCACGCGCCCCGGCTGGAGCCGGACGGCGTCGGTGGCGGGGTCCAGCAGCTCGGGCATGCGGTTCCGCGGGCGCGGGTCGCGGCCGGGGAAGGACAGCTCGCGCATCAGGTCGCGCCAGGTGTGCTCGTCGATCTCGAGCGCGGCGCGCTTGAGGCCCTTGGTCACCCCAGGCCGGCCGAGCCCCTCGGCGACCGTGGTGCCGACGCTCTCGAGGACCTTGTGGGCCAGGGGGTACTGCTCGGGGTGGAGCGCGGTGCGATCGAGGGGCTCCTCCGAGTCGGGCACCTTCAGGAAGGCCGCCACGCTCATCCACTGAGCCTCGGTCAGGGTGCCGTCGGCACGCAGGTCCTCGCGCGAGGTGAAGGGGCGCTCCGCACGGCGGGCCAGGATGCGATCCACGGCCTCGTCGTCGAGCCCGGGCAGGGCGCGCAGCACGGTCTCGGGCGCGGTGTTCACCCGGCAGCCCACGAGGGCTGCGCAGGACTCGACCATCTCCCCGAGGGCGCGGCGGAGGTTCGCCTTGCTGACGAGGCTCTGCTCGGAGCCGAGGGAGAGCTGCCAGGGGTTGACCTTCAGCAGCTCGGCCATCGGGTCCTGGCCCCTGCGCGCGAGGCTGATCGCGGCGCGCTCGGGCACCGACCGCTCGGGCAGCTCCTTGCGAGCCCGCTCGGAGCTGGCGTAGGTGGAGAGGCCGGCGTCGCTGGCGCACAGCACGGGCGCCGTCAGGCCCCCCGCAACGGCCGCCGCGCGCACGCGCTTGAGCCGCCCGTGGCTGCTGCGGCCGCCGGCCAGGAGCAGCGCGCGCGGGTCGGAGTCCCCGACCACGGCCGCGAGCTCGGCCCCGAGCGCTGCGTCGTCCTTCTCCCCCACCTCGATCTTCGCGACGGACTGGTCGTCCCCGCCGCGGCCGACCACGGCCACGGTCCAGTCGCCCTTGGCCGAGATGTCGATCCCGACCATCGGGAGCGGCCCATGAGCGGGCGCGAGGAGCTGGGCGCGGAGGTGCTGGGTCAGGTAGCGCAGGGCCTCGTGATCGCCGCGCTCCTTGAGCTCGAGGCGCACGTCGGCCTCGACCGTGGGCAGCAGGCGCTGCTCGAGGGCCGACAGGGCCACGGCGTCGAGCAGCGGGCCGAACTCGGGCCGCGTGTGCTTGCCGAGCACGGAGCGCACGCGGGAGAGCGCGCGCTCGGGCGCCATGCTGATCGCGGTGGCGAGCACGCGCTCCTTCTGCGCCTGTCGCAGCGCCACGAGCTTGGGGCCCTGGAGCTGGCGGAGGGGCGACTTGAGCTTGAGCAGCGACTTGTGGCGGCCGGCCTTCTTGTCCTCCACGAGCGGGCGGACGCGCAGGTCCCCGTGCTTGCGCATCGTGCGCCGCACGTGGGCGCGCAGCGCGGGGTTGCGCCCGAGGCGATCGGCCAGGATGCGCATGGCGCCGGCCAGGGCCTCGGCCTCGGAGTGGATCCCCTTGTCGGGATCGACGAACGGCTGGCAGAGGGTGGCGAGCTCGGGGGTGATGTGAACCCGTGCCGGGCGACCACCG
>WTJQ01000041.1 GCA_011524785.1 Planctomycetota bacterium
GGGGAAACCACGCACGCTTTTGATAGGCCTGGACGTGGCGCTGCACTGCGTCGACCAGGGTGCGCGTGCGGACCCGGGCCCAGCCCTCGAAGCGAGCCGCCTCCTCGGCGTCGACGGTCGGGAGGGTGGGAGGCGCCGCGCGACGCGCTCGGGTCGCCGCGGGCAGCAGGTCGACTCACGTCCAGCGTCGCACCTGGCGCAGGGCCCCGGCCACGGTGCGTGCCCCTCGCGGCTGGCGCCAAGCGACCGAGGGCAGGCACCGGCCGCAGCGCGCCGTGTCCACGACCTCGCACAGGTGGCCGTCCGCCGAGCGCAGCTGCCCCATCCGGCCGCACTCCAGCCAGAAGTCGTGCAGGGTCATGACCAGGGCGGCCCCGCGGATGCGCGCACGCTCCAGCAGCTGCACACCGCCGTACATCAGGTGGTGCACGTGCACCACGTCCGGGCCGAAGTCGGCGAGCACGCGGTCGTAGAGCGGTGCGAGGGCCGGGCGGTCCCAGGTCTCCTCGAAGCGCTCGAGGAGCATGTTGTCCACCAGCTCGACCACGGGGACCCCCTCGTGATCGCGGGTGTGGAGCGTCAGGTCGGGCCGCGCGAGGTCCTTCTCGGCGGTCAGGACGCAGACGTCGTGACCCCGACTCGCGAGCGCGCCCGCGAGGGCCTCCACGTGGCGCTCCGTCCCCGCCCGGTGGCCCGGGGGGAAGCGGTGGGTCACGAGGAGCACGCGCATGCGCCCGAGTCTAGGGACGCGCGCGCACGCGATGCACGGCTCGCCTCGCTCTAGCCCTCGGAGCCGGGCGCTCCCCCGTCCTCGGACTGGAAGCGGGCGGCGAGCCCCACGAGCCCACCCTCGTAGTCCGCGCCCAGCATCGCATCGAAGACGCCGAGCTGCACGATCCAGCGCAGGAGGAGGGGCTCGAAGGTGTGCTCCATGGACCAGGTGACCTCGGTGCCATCCTCAGTCGGGACGAGGAGCATCGAGTCCTGGGCGACCATCAGGCCCGAGGCGTCCTCGAAGCGCAGCTCGAAGTCGACGCGTTCGGGCGTGGACCCGAGGACGGTCAGGGATCCCGTCCCGAGGGGGCCCTCGCTCGCCCAGGACCAGCGCATCCCCTCGCCAGGCTCCCCCTCGAACGACCACTCCGCCTGGGGGTCGCGCTCCTGGTTCCAGCTCGACCACTCGGGCCAGGTCGAGAGGTCCTCCACGACGGCCTGCACCGCGAACGGAGGTGCGGGCACCGTTCCCTTGCGCTCCACGCGCGCCTCGCCGGAGAGGGCCATGCCCCCGCCGAAGAACAGGAGCAGGAGGACGGCCAGCAGCCCGAGCAGGACCTTGAGGAGGGTCTTCATGGCGCAGAGCCTAGGCCCTGGCCCCCACTCCGACGGCCTCCAACCCGAGGAACGCGTCACATGCGCCCCACGCCAGGTCAGGCCAGGCCACGGAACGGAGGCCGCCGGATCCGGACCCGCTCAGCGGAGCAGGGGACGCACCGCCCGGAACCAGGAGCGCGCCACGCGATCCAGGAGGCGTGCTCCAAGAGCGGCCGCTCCCGCGTCCGGGGTCAGCGTCAGCGGCCCCCCCACGAGCAGCTCCCGATCCCCGAGCACGCGGCCTCGCTGCACGCGGAGCCGGTCCCTCAGGAGGCCCGGGAGCCCCGCCAGGGCGGCCAGCTTCCCCTGCACCCACGAGCTCAAGGCTCGATGCCGCAGGGCGAGGGAGAGGTAGGCCACCTCGTAGGCGAGCTGCGACGGCGCCGTGAGCAGGAGGGTGCGGAGGCGGAGGTTCTTGGCGAGGAACCACCAGCGGTTGCGGGCGTGGAGGAAGACGCGCCGGGCGGGGTAGCGCGGGCCCTCCCGGAAGCTCACGCCGGCCGTACCCTCGTCGTGGCGCACGACGACGCCGGGGACGCTGAGGATGCGCCAGCCCGCGGCCCGGACCCGGAAGGAGAGGTCGAGGTCCTCGAACAGGATGAAGTAGCGCGCATCGAAGCCGCCCATGCTGCGCAGGGCGTCCGCCCGCGCGAGGAGGCAGAGGCTGATGGCGCCGTCGAGCCACGTGAGGGGGCCGGCGTCGGCTCGCTGCGCCTCGTCGAGACTGCGGTACCAGTTGCGCAGTGAGAACAGGCCCAGGTGGTGCAGCTGCCCCCCGTCGTAGTGGACCCGGCTCGCGTCCCCGGCGAAGACGCTGCGCGGCTGGACCAGGGCCGCCTCGGGGGCCTGCTCGCCAGCCTCGAGGAGGCGCGCCACCGCGTCGTCCGGCAGGTAGACGTCGTTGTCGAGGAACAGGACCCAAGGAGTGGTGACCTCCTCGAGGCCGAGGTTCCGCGCGGCCGCGGGCCCGAGGTTGCCCCCCGCGTGCAGGACCCGGACCTTGCCGCCCTGGGCCTCGGCCCACTCGGGACTGCCGTCGCTGGAGGCGTTGTCGACGACGATGACCTCGCGGATCGCCTGCTGGCGCAGGACCGCCTCGACGCACCGGGGCAGGTAGGCGCCCCCCTGGTGGTTGACGAGGACCACGGTGACCTCCCCCTTCGTCCGCTGCTCGAGCTCACTCATTGGAGGGGCAGCTCGAAGTCGGGGTGACGGACGACCTCGCGACGGCGGAGGCAGTAGGGCACGTTCCACAGGACCGACAGCGCGGCACGCGCCACGATGCGCAGCGCCCCCGGCGTCTCCTTGAGGCTGCGCCCCAGGCCGATCGTCCCCACGGCGTCCGTGACCTCGCCGGCCTCCTCGGCCGCGCGCCCGCGGAGCAGGACGCGGCTGACGACCAGGAACGGCATGCGCAGCAGGTCGGTGAGGGGCGCGTGCTTGAGCATGGAGAGCCAGGCGTTGCGCGCGTGGTAGTAGAGGCTCCGCGGCCCCATCTGCATGCCGAACGGCGTGCGGTGGAACGCCACCGCGCACGAGGTCTGCAGGACGCGCTGGCCGCGCGCCAGGAGCCGGCACGTGAGGTCGCGCTCGTTGCCGTAGATGAACAGCCGCTCGTCGTAGCCGCCGGCCTCCAGCACCGCGTCGCGCCGGGCCAGGCTCGCGCACCCCCGGAAGGTGCTGGCGTAGCGTTCCCCGCGGGCGCGCTCCGCGGCGAGGTAGGCCTCGGGCATCTCGGGCTCCACGATCAGGGTCGAGATGACGGCCGTCGACTCCGGCTCCTGGGCGAGGCGCTCGAGGGAGCGCTCCAGCCACTCCGGCGTCAGCACCACGTCGTCGTCGAGGATCGCGATCAGGTCCCCGGTGGCCGTGCGGAAGCCGAGGTTGAACGTCTCGCAGGCACCGAACCGGTCGTGCGGCATGACCACGAGGTCGACCTCGGGGTACGCAGCACGCACGCGCTCCGCGGTGTCGTCGCGTGAGGCGTTGTCGACGACGACGACCTGGTCGAAGGGCCGCGTCTGCGCCCGCAGCCCGTCCAGGTTCGCGCACACGTCGCCCGCCTTGTTCCAGGTGCTGATGACCGCGGTGACGCGCGGAGCCCGCGCACTGCCCGGCCCATTGCCCGTCCGGAGCAGCAGCGCCGCCGTCTCCCTGGCGAAGCGCCCGAAGCCCGGACCGTCCAGCTCGACGAAGGCCTCGACGCGCTCGACGCCAGGAACGTCGACATCGGCGGCCGCGGCCCGGTCGGCGTCTAGCGACCGCTCCCCGAGCGCCGCCGCCTGGCTGGTGTGGCAGGCCAGCGCCGCCTCCTTCTGATCCGCCACGCCCGTGACGTCGAGCAGCCGATTGGCCAGCGGCGTGCGGTTGACGCCGTAGGCCAACACCCGCAGGTCGGTGCGGCGCGCGGCCGCCGCCGCGCAGGCCATCGAGGCCGCGCGGTGGTCGGGGTGGGTCTCGCTCGGGGCCGGCGCGTACAGCAGCGCTCGCCCCTCGAGGGCGGCGTCGAGCCGCTCCACCAGGCCGAGCTCCGCAGCGAGCGCGCCGTCCTGGAGACCGAGGCCCTCGACCTGCACGCCCAACACGGCGCCAGCGGCCCTCGCCTCCTCCAAGCGGGGGTCACCCTCGCCAGCGGTCAGGATCAGGACGCGCACGGAGTCCCCACGCGCCGCATGCAGGGCGAGGGCTCCCCCGCAGCCGAGGACCTCGTCGTCGGCGTGGGGAGCCACCGCCAAGACCTCGTGCGGGAGGTCGTCCAGGGGCAGCAGCCGGGGCATCCCGTCCATGGCGGACCTCCTCAGGAGGCGCGGCGGCCCGTCCGAGGATCGGCGAGCTCGAGCAGCTGCGCGAGGCGCGCCGCCTGCGCCCCAGCGAGCGGGACGTCCTGGGGCACGGTGGCGCGCTGGGCCTCGAGGCGAGCAGGCTGGTCGAGGACCTCGAGCAAGGCGCCCGTCCAGGCAGCCGGATCCCGGGCGGGGAGCTCGCGCACCACGTCGGCGCCGTGCCGGGCGCGGGCAGCGTCCGCCGAGCAGGCCCACACGGGCAGTCCGAGTGCGAGGGCCTCGTCCACGGCCAGAGAGTAGCTCTCGGGGAGTCGCGAGGGGAGCGCCGCGAGGTGACAGCGTGCAGCCGCCTCCTCCAGGGCCGCGGCCCCGTAGACGCCCCCCAGCTCCATGGGCAGCTCGGGCGCCGCGGCCCGGAGCCGGTCGTCGAGGCCGTCCTCCGCCCCGCCCAGGGCCACGAGCTCGACGGTGCCGGCCGGCAGCTCCGCGAGCGCACGGACCAGGTCGAGGGTGCCCTTGGCCTCGCTACGCCGGCCGTGGTGCAGGATGCGCAGGGCATCCTTCCCGTCGAAGGCTGGCGGCGAGGGAGCGAGCCCGGGGAACTCCTGGCAGAGGCCCGGCTCCAGGATGCGGGCCTTCCCCTCGAGGGGGACGAGGTCCCCCATGCGCACCAGGTGCGTGCGGCTGGGCACCAGGACCAGGCTCGCCGCCGCCAGCTGCCGCTCGAAGAGCTCGAGGCGCTGCTCGAGGAGGGACCGGATGCGCGAGGCCTTGAGGCTGCCCGCGAGGGGCGCCACGCAGCGAGCGCAGGCGTCGAGCTCGCGCGCCCGGAACTGGGCGCCGTTCGGACACGCGATCCCCTCGTCGTGCGGGGTCCGGAAGGAGCGCGGGCAGAGCCCGTGGAAGTCGTGCAGGGCCAGGGCGGTGGGCGCGATGGCCGCGCACCGCACGGTCAGGTCGGGGTCGAGGTTCCACCAGTTCTGGATCACGACCCGCTCCGGCTGGAAGGCCCGCAGCTCGGCCAGCAGGCGGTGCAGCAGGCCAGGCCGCTGCCCCAGGGGATCGGGCGCCTCGTCGGGGTCCGAGCCCAGGAGGACCGTGGCGAGACGGGGCTGCTCGAGGCGCAGGGTCTCGGCCGCGCCCGCGGGCCGCCCGCCGAGGAGCAGGACGTCGTGCCCGAGGGCACGCAGCCCCCGCGCCTGGGTGGCGGCGACCCGCTCGGTCCCACCCTCCGCATCCGGAGGGAGGAGCGAGGCGACCACCGCGATCCTCACGCGGCCCTCCCGAGGACCGGGCGTCGGGGGAAGCAGGCGAGGGCCTGACCGAAGGCCGCGCCGGAGAGAGCCCGGCGCCGACCGCGCTCCCGGAGGGCCGCGCGCAGCTCGGACTCGCCGCCCTGGCTGCCGTGGCACGCGAGCGCACGCTCGAGCGTGGCCCAGTCGCCGGTCTCCGGGGTCACGACCCAGTCCGGCTCGAGGTCGCTCCAGACCTCGTAGGCAACGGCGCGCGGCGCCTCCGGGCCCATGGCATCCAGGGCCGCTGCGACGGCGGCGGAGACCGAGTGGTGATCGGGATGGGCGTCCCCGGACCACGGCGCGAACAGCGTCGCGGGGCGCCGCGTCCGAATCAGCTGCTCGAGCCGCGCCGCGGCCGCCGCGAGATCGGCGCTCGTCGGAGCGTGCCCCTCGGGCAGCCCCCAGCTGATCAGGGTCGGTGACGCCTCGGGAGCCAGCACCTGCAGGCTCTCGAGGAGCTCCGCCTCGCGGCGCAGCGCGAGCTCGGCGCGCGCGACGCCGTCCTCGTTCCCGAGGGCGCCGTCGAAGACCTGCAGCACGTCGATGGGAGCGCCCGCGCGGGCGTGCGCGAGCAGGGCCGCGCCGCAGCCCAGCACCTCGTCGTCCGGGTGCGGGACGACGAAGAGCGCACGGCCCGGCAGGGGCTCGTAGGGCGGCGCCAGGAGCGTCATGCCGCGCGCCTCCCGCGGGCGTCACGCACGCTGGACGGAGCATCGACGCGGGCGGCGTCCTGGAGCGCGGTCCAGTGGCGCCCGCGCGTCGTGCGCGCCTGCTCGAGCAGCTCGAGCGAGGGCGAGGCCGTCACGGGCGAGGCCTTCTGGAACGTGTACGCACGGAAGCACCGCAGGTCGTGCGGGGCGAGGACGCGGAGGTGCACCGGCCCCTCGAAGAGCCAGTCGAAGGTCCGTGCAGGGATGGCCTGCGTGCCCCCGGGGAGCACCGCGCCGGCCGCGAAGCCGAAGGTCGGGGCCAGCGAGAGCTCGACGAGCCAGGGGCCGCCGGGCGGCAGATCGATGGACGGAGGCGTGGTCAGGGCGCCGAGGTCGTTGGCGCGGTGGGCCGGGCGGCCGAGGCGCTCACGGGGACCCCGCTGCCACCAGGCCTCCAGGCTGCGAACCGCGCGCCGCGCGAGCGGGTTGGCGTAGCGGTCGAGGAAGAGGTCGCGCGAGACGCGCCATCGCGCCCGGGGGTCCTCCTCGAACTCCGCGCCCGTCCCCGAGGAGCGCGCCCCGAAGTGGACCGCCTCGGCGGTCGGGACGTACACGCAGGTGCGCCGCAGGGCGTGCACGCGCTTGGCCAGGTCCGCGTCCTCGTAGTAGAGCGGGAACGCAGGATCGAGGAAGAGACCGAGCTGCCGAAGCACGGCGCGCGGCATGAGCAGGCACGAGCCGGAGAGCATGGGGCGCTCGAGGGGACGCGTCGCGAGCCAGGCCTCCCAGGCGAGCCGGGAGCGCCCGGACGCCACCGAGCGCGCGGCCAGCGGCCAGCGCGCTGCCAGGAGGTCGTGCACCTCCGTGCGGCCGCCTGGGAGCGCCGGCGGCGGCAGCTGGAACGTCCGCCCCTCGTCGAGCCAGGTGCGCGGGCCGACGACGCCAGCGGTCGGGTTCTCCAGCAGCTCGTGGATCAGCTCCTCGAGGCAGCGCTCCTCCAGCAGGAGGTCGGGGTTCAGGACCATGACGAGGTCCTCCTCACCGCCGTCCGTCCCCGCCAGCCCCCGGGCGAGGCCGCCCGCGTAGCCGTCGTTGCGCGGGGACCGCACGACCCGCGCGCCCTCGAGCGCCAGCTGGTCCAGCCACTGGGTCTGGTCGACGCCCGCGGGCTGGTCGACGACCACGAGGTCGAGATCGTGGGGCATGCCGACACGCGCCCAGGCCTGCCGGAC